>NZ_BMEV01000008.1 GCF_014637175.1 Compostibacillus humi
CAGGAAGCCACCCGTCCTATTCAGTATAAAGGATTTTTTTATGGACAAACCACTAAATAATTGAACATTCTTAGTATTTTTTGTTTTTAGATTTAATTTATGCAATGCTAGTGTCTCCATCTGTTAAAGTCGTTACTTTCAATACCCATTCTCCGGCTGCAGGCAATAGCACACTCCCTGTATAAGTTCCGTCCCCATGATTCGTAAATTCCACGTCCTGCGTGCCGTAATCCTCTTTTTCCATCTGCATTTCGCCAGTAAGCTCCAATTCCGTTTCTGCTTCGCCCTCGTCATTTTCCGCCCGAAGCACAATTTCCGTCGGCTTGCCCTCTGTAAATACAGGATCATTTTCGACAACGTATGTCAAATCACTTCCGGAACACCCTGCTAAGAAAAGTGTTATTAATAATAGAATAATTAGCTTTTTCAATTTCATAGCACCTGCCCATTTCAGCAAATTTTCCCATACAGTAGTTAGGATAACACATGAAACGAAAAATTCTTCTGCCAATCAAGGAGATTTTCTAACAAATGAATTTCGTAACTTCAAAATAACAGAAAAAAGCTCTCTTTCGCGTTGAGGATAACGCGATAAGAGAACTTAATTTTGTTCCGCTTCAGCCAGCTGTTCGATAAACTTGCACCAGTGCATTCCCTGGTTGTAATAGTCTCTAAACAAACTGTTATGAAGTTCTACACCTTCATGGTCGGAATAAACGTTAATGTTCAAATAAGGAATTTCGCTGCTATTAAAGTAAAGTGTTAAATCTACACGATGGGCCAATTGCCTGCCGTCTTTTCTCGCCGTCACTCCGCCGAGAACAGCTCCAACTCCGCCGGCAAGCACTCCGCCTATAATCGCCCTTCCTGCCGCACTGGATAAGGACGTGCGATATTCCGTATCTTCATCAATTTTTAATTCACATCCAAGAATGTCAGCAGGAGGTGCAGCCATGGCCATTTCCTTACCCGGGTGATATACCCAAAGGAGGTTTTCATGCTCATCATAGATAATATAATGCCCGCTCCAAAAACGGTCCCACTTAGAAATCTGGATTCCCTGTTCCTCAATGAATGCGTCGAAACGTTTGTCGTCCCTTTTTCCTTTGATTGTACCAATGATGATGAGAATCCCAGCAAGCACAAATGCGCCAATGACACAAATAATAAAAAATGCAATAAATACAGCCATTTCTCAACTCATTTCTATTTTGTTTCTATTTATTTATAGATTTACTATTTAAGAATAATCATTACAAGATACAATAACAACTGGAAAATGGTGACAATGGCTAATCTCAAAACGATGCTTATTTTACTGTTGTAACGCCCGCCAGAATAGCAAATATATGGAGGAGGACGACGGTAATAATTATTATGGCAAACAATACGGTAAGACTGGCATTCGCAAAAATAATTGCCAACGCACCAAACACCGCACTGAATCCATAAATTATCAGAATCGTTTGCCGATGGCTGAATCCCTTATCCATAAGCTGATAATGAAGATGCCTCCGGTCGGCCTGCATAATATTTTCATTGCTCTTTGCCCGCTGATAAATAGCAAGCAGCGTATCGAAAATCGGCACAGCCAAGACAATAATCGGCACGATAAAACTAAAGAAGGTTAAATTTTTAAACAATCCGAGCATAGAGATAACCGCCACCATATACCCTAAAAAATTGGAGCCCGTATCCCCCATGTAAATTTTTGCCGGATGAAAATTGTGAAAGAGGAAACCGGCATTCGCTCCTAATAACCCGATAGAAAGCAGCGTCACAATGAACTGTTGATCCAGTATGGACATGATAAAAATACTGATTAGCGCAATAGACGTAACTCCGGTTGCCAGGCCGTCTAGCCCGTCAATTAGATTAATCGCGTTTGTAATCCCGATAACCCAAATAACCGTTATGAGTACGCTAAGAAAACCGAGATCGACCACACCGATAATCGGCAGCGTGATTCGATCGATAATTAGTCCGGAAGAAATCAAAAACGACGTTGCCACAAATTGCCCGACTAATTTTTGCAATGGTTTCAGCGTATATTTGTCATCTAGCACACCGGTAATAATGATGACGAGGGCTCCGAGAAATATTTCCAGCAAATGCTCATGCTCCGGCTCCAAATAAAGCATACCTGCCAACGTTCCGAAAAAAATAGCAAGGCCTCCAAGCCGCGGCATCGCCTTTTGATGGATTTTCCGTTTATTCGGCTTATCCATTGCACCGATACGAACAGCGAGACTTTTAATTGGATATGTTAAAAGCAAAGCGGAAATGAATGCAACAAAAAATCCGATTAACAACTCTTTCCAAAAAATCATACTTTTCTCCTGTTGGATATTGTTACCATTAATTTACCTGTTTTTTGCAAAAATATGTATGGAAACGTGGCGGAAGAATTAGCAGGGAAAGGTGTTATAACGGTTGAACTGGGAGAATCAACCGAGAGAGGGCTATCACGGTCGATTGCAACAGAAAAGTCGGCACAATCTGCCGTGAGAATGCTTATCTCGGTCGATTACAGCGGAAAAGGCAGCACAATCTGCCGTGAGAATGCTTATCTCGGTCGATTACAGCGGAAAAGGCAGCACAATCTGCCGTGAGAACAGTTATCTCGGTCGATTATAGCGGAAAAGGCGGCACAATATGCCGTGAGAACGTTTATCTCGGTCGATTGTTGCGAAAAAGTGAGCAGAATCTGCCGTGAGAACGTTTATCTCGGTCATTGTTGCGAAAAAGTGAGCAGAATCTGCCGTGAGAACGTTTATCTCGGTCGATTGCTGCGGAAAAGGCAGCACAATCTGCCGTGAAAGCGTTTATCTCGGTCGATTATAGCGGAAAAATCGGCACAATATGCCGTGAGAATGCTCATCTCGGTCGATTCCAGAGAAAATATCAGCACAATCTGCCGGGAGAACGTTTATCACGGCTGATATAGCCAAGAGAAGCGGGAAAATCAACCGAGAGAACACCTGTCACAGTTGATATCCTTAAAAAGGTGGAGGAATCGACCGAAAGAAATACAATCCCGTAGAACGAACCCCTTGAGCAACAACACTCACTGCTCCGTCCAAAACGAATATACGCCGGGCTCTATTAATAAAGGAAAATTTTCACCTGGCCTCACCCTAGTTAAAACCAGGAAGCACTTTTTGCCTTTCACTTTTCTGGAAATAGATAAAATATCCTATTTCTTCCTTCCCTTCCATATGATACGCTACTGATTGGAACATAAACGGAGGAGGAGACATATGGTCGAATACATATTTGTACTGGCAGCATTCATTGCTGTTACAGGCATCCTTATTGTTTTTAAAATCAACGTCGAAAAAATTAAGGAAAACCCGGAAACAATTCAAATCGCACAGCGAAACCTGTTTATCGGTTCAGCTATTAGCGAAACCATTCCGATTATTTTGATTGTTTATGGTTTTGCCACCGTCGAAACGGTTGAGAATATTTCAGTTCCGTTCATGTTGGTTATCCTCATATTGGCATTTTCTTTATTTTTTATTTTCTTGCAGTCAAAAGTGGACGTGGACGAGAACAACCGAGGTCCAGTTAAGCAATTCTCCACAATTTCGATGGCATTAGTCAGCGCTATTCCAATTATTGCGATCGTCTTTTTCTTTACATTTTCTTCGTAAAAATAACGATGTCGCCATGAGGCAGCATCGTTATTTAATTTGAATGTTATTTTTAGAAAAAGTCAACACTCGGAGATGGCCCAGAACTTCCGAATCAGTGTGAACTTGCGGATTCAGTTATTCTTCTTTATATTTTCAAAGATTCTTTATCTGCGCTTCGGTCAGTTTTATCAGCAGTTTCCGCCTGATTTCGGTTTTTCTGAATTTTTCCGAGCGCTGAAAAAATTTATCAGCCTTTCCGTATTTTTCGGCGCTTCCCTCAATTTTATCGGCGGTTTTCCACCAGATTTCTCGGACGCTGGAAAATTTTTTATCGGCTTTCCCACATTTTTCGGCGTTTCACACAACTTTTTCGGCGATTATTCGCCAATTTCAATTCGTCTCACCTTTCTATTTTTTCATCTGGCCCCTCACCTATTCCATACTCCTTCGCATTTTATTTATCCGGTCTGCATATCCAGCCTTTTTCCCTTTCCTTCCCTTCTTTCTATCCGTTATAATGGACGATAGACTGTATTTGAAGCAGGTGGGATTATGGAAGAAATCACTGTCGAACAAGTTTGTATATTGGCAGGCAGAATTATGCTGAAAAGCGGCGCGGAGACATACCGGGTGGAAGATACGATGAACCGGATTGCTGCGGCATGCGGTGCATACGATGCCCAAAGTTATGCCACGCCAACCGTCGTTAATTTTTCCATCGACTGGGCATCTACAACGAAATTTTCCCGGATCGAGAAACGCGCCACTGCCGATTTAGATAAAATTGCGGAAGTAAATAGCATCTCCCGGCAAATTGCGGATGGAAAACTGGATTTGGAGGAAGCGTATGAACTGCTGCTGGAAGTAGATAACGCTCCCCTCCAATATACTCCCCTTGTCCAGACAATTGCAGCTGCTTTTGTCAGCGGCGGTTTTGCCGTAATGTTCGGGGGGACGTGGCCAGATTTTCTTCCTGCGTTTATCGCAGGAGGTTTAGGTTTTCTCGGTTTTCTTGTGGTGGACCGGTTATTGGAGATCCGCTTTTTGGCCGAGTTTTTTGGCGCCTTCATTCTAGGGGTGCTTTCTTATCTTTTTATTTCCAACGGATTTGGCAATGCTTTGGATAAAGTAATTATCGGTGCAGTCATGCCCCTAGTGCCGGGACTGTTGATTACAAACGCCGTTCGGGATTTAATTGCCGGGCATCTCGTCGCCGGGGTGTCGAAAGGTGTCGAGGCCGTCTTAACCGCCTTTGCCATTGGTGCCGGCGTAGCCTTGATTTTTGCTTTTGTGTAGGGTTGCAGAGGTTTTGAGGTACTCGGGCAGTCGGGATGCTGCTGGGCCGAGCAAGGTGCTACGGAGTATTGGGATTACCGCTGTAGAGCGCTGCGGGGCTGTCGAGATGCTACTGGCCCGAGTGAGGCACCGCGTAGCATTGGGTGAGCGCTGCGGGGTTGTCGAAGCACTTCGGAGCCTTAGAGGTGCTGCTGAAGAGCGCTGCGGGCTGTTTCGATGCTGCGGGTGCCGTGGAGCAGGCGCTTGTCGAATTTTGTCGGGAGCGTAACGGGTGTTGTTAGTTTCTCGAATTTTGTCGGAGGTGCCACAAGCGATCAGAGTGTTCCCGAATTTAGTCAGAAGTGCCACAGGTGGCTAGAAATTTCCCGAATGTTGTAAAGAGCGTCACAAGCGGCCAGACTATTCCCGAATGTTGTCGTGAGCATCACAGGCGGCCAGACTGTTCCCGAATGTTGTCGTGAGCATCACAGGCGGCCAGACTATTCCCGATGTTTGTGAAAGAAGGAGGTTTGTCCAATGATTGTTAGCCAGCTGATTACGAGTTTTTTGGCTTCTGCCGGATTCGGCATTCTTTTTAATGCGCCGAAGCGGGCGCTGATTCAATGCGGTGTTATCGGTATGTTTGGCTGGATTCTCTATTACATCCTCGTGCAGGAAGGGATGAATCCGGTGCCGGCAACGATATTTGGTTCTATGCTCGTTTCCATTCTCAGCTTTATCAATGCGAAAATGTTCAAGATGCCCGTCATTACATACAATGTCTCCGGGATTATTCCCCTCGTACCAGGCGGGGTCGCTTACAACGCCATGCGCAGCTTTGTGGAAAACGACTACAGCACCGCCATTCAGCTGTCAGCCCACGTCATGCTCCTTGCTGGTGCCATTGCCATTGGACTCATGATTTCCGAAGTGTTCCATCAAATTTCGCTTAAACTTGGGAGACTGCGGAAAAATCATTTATAAATGTAGAAAAGAATATTCCCTTTCCTTCCTACAAAAACTATAATAGTTTTAATCAGGGCGGTCTGATTGCCGCCGCGGACCAAAATCTTATTAAAGAGAGGAATCATCATGAAAGATATACAACCGAAAGTAACGATTGTCATATTTGGAGCAACGGGAGATTTAGCCAAACGGAAACTTTTCCCTTCCATTTACCAGCTTTTTAAAAAAGGAAAATTGAGTTCTCATTTTGCCGTTGTCGGACTTGCCCGCCGGCCGTGGACAAACGAAGTGCTGCGAAAACATGTGGAGGAGTCCATCCAAAATGCTTTTTCGCCGGAAGAAGATTTGGAAGAGTTTACGTCCCATTTTTATTACCAGCCTTTTGACGTAACAAAAGAAGACACCTATCCCCAATTACATACGCTTCTTCAAGATTTGGAAGCAACTTATGAAACGGGCGGAAACAGACTATTTTATTTGGCGATGGCACCGAACTTTTTCGGCCTGATTGCGAAAAAATTAAAGGAATACGGATTGAAGGAAACTGCCGGCTGGACCCGGCTTGTCATCGAAAAGCCGTTTGGGCATGATTTGGAATCGGCGAAACAATTGAACAGTGAAATCCGCGAAGCCTTTGACGAGGAGCAAATTTTCCGGATTGACCATTACCTCGGGAAAGAAATGGTGCAAAACATCGAGGTCATCCGCTTTGCCAACGGGATTTTCGAACATTTGTGGAACAACCGGTTTATCTCCAACATTCAAATTACGCTCAGTGAAGTGCTCGGAGTGGAAGACCGGGCCCGCTATTACGACGAATCCGGCGCTGTCCGGGACATGCTGCAAAACCATATTTTGCAGATTGTGGCACTGTTGGCAATGGAGCCGCCGATTAAACTGACGACCGATGAAATCCGTTCGGAAAAAATTAAAGTGTTGCGGGCGCTGCGGAAGTTTAAACACGAGCCGATTGCCGACAATTTTGTCCGCGGACAGTATGACGCCGGTACGATTCACGGAAAATCGGTGCCTGCCTACCGGGATGAAGCAGAAGAACTGGCGGATTCTACGACGGAAACGTATGTGGCAGGGAAATTATTGATTGATAATTACCGCTGGGCCGGAGTGCCGATTTACGTCCGGACGGGCAAACGGATGCCGAAAAAATCAATTAAAGTAATCATTCAGTTTAAAGACTTGCCGATGAACTTATATTTTAAGTCGGATAAGGAACGACACCCGAATTTATTGACGATTAACATTCAAAATGAAGGTTTGAGCCTTTGCTTAAATGCGCGAAAAGCAGGGTCAGGAAAATTGGCGGAGCCGATTCATTTGCATTACCACCAGTCGGAAGTGCCAGGGATTAACACGCCGGAAGCTTACGAAAAACTGCTTTATGACTCCATGATCGGCGATGCGACGAACTTTACCCATTGGGATGAAGTGGCGTTATCCTGGCAATTGGTCGACCCGATTTTGGAAGCATGGTCAAAAGAAAAACCAGATTTTCCGAATTATAAAGCAGGCTCCTGGGGCCCTAAAGAAGCCGACGAGCTCCTGGCAAAAGACGGTTTCCACTGGTGGGACATTTAGGCTATTTATGCAGGTTGCGGGGGTGCCGGGGTGTCAGCACTCCGGGAATTTTTTCGAAAATGCCTCCTGAGCCAGGTACCTACTCGTAATTTGTCGAAAGTACCATTTATCTCAGTCATCTACCGAAATTTGCCGAAAAGGCCATTTATCTCAGTCATCTACCGAAATTTGCCGAAAAGGCCATTTATCTCAGTCATCTACCGAAATTTGCTAAAAGTACAACCATGCCAGACACGTATCGAAATTTGTCGAAGGTACTTCCTGTGCCAGGAACCAACTGAATTTCTCTAATGTGCATCTGTGACGGACACCTACTGTTTTGTCGAAAGTGCACCTGTTTCAGGCACTTACCAAAATTTATCGAAAGCCTACCTGTGCTAGCATCTCCCGAAAATTGTCGAAAGGATGATAAATATGAAATTTTACGATGTAACGGCAGAAGTGTATGAAGGGATGCCAGTTTATAAAAATAAAGAAGAGAAACAGCCGAAGTTTCAAACAGTTACCAATGGTCATGTGACGGAAACCCGGCTTTCCCTTGACTTACATACAGGAACCCATGTGGATGCACCCCTCCATATGATCAACGACGGAGAAACGATGGAGACAATCCCGCTTGAGCGCCTCGTGCGTCCGGTCAAACTGTTTGACCTTACCCATGTCAAAGACGGGATTACGAAAGAAGACATTGCGGACTTACCGATTGAAAAAGGGGATTTCGTCCTGTTCAAAACGAGCAACTCCTTTGATGAGGAATTCAATTTTGAATTTATTTACGTGAAGGAAGATGCGGCCCGCTATCTTGCAGAAAAAGGAATTGACGGAGTCGGCATTGACTCCCTCGGCATTGAGCGGGCCCAGGAAGGACACCCGACCCATCGCACCTTATTCAAAAACGATATCATTGTTATGGAAGGCTTGCAGCTGAAGGACGTGGAAGCCGGACAATATTTTATGGTCGCCGCTCCGCTTAAAGTAATCGGAACCGATGCCTCTCCAGCCCGTGTATTGCTGTTTGAACAAAGTCTGTAATTTTTGCATTAGGAAAGTGGAGTCAAACGTTTGTTTGAACTCCACTTTTTTTGTTTTTAGGACAATACCCGTGAGCAGTAGCGCTGATATTTTATTTTTTCCGTTAGAATAATCAGGAGTTACGCTGAATCTTTCCCGATAACCGCTGAATTCTTCAGTATAATCGTTAGAATCGAGTTACTGCGCTGATATTTTATTTTTTCCGTTAGAAAAATCGGGAGTTGCGCTGAATATTGACCGATACCGCTGAATCCTTTAACGAAATCGTTAGAATCGAGATGCTGCGCTGAAATTTTATTTTTTCCGTTAGAAAAATCAGGGGTTGCGCTGAATATTGACTGATACCGCTGAATCCTAAAACGTAATCGTTAGAATCGAGGCGCTGCGCTGAATTTTTTATTTTTCCGTTAGAATAATCAGGAGTTGCGCTGAATCTTTCCCGATAATCGCTGAATTCTTCAGTATAATCGTTAGAATCGAGGCGCTGCACTGAATTTTTTATTTTTCCATTAGAATAATCAGGAGTCGCGCTGAATATTGACCGATACCGCTGAATCCTCTAACGAAAACGTTAGAATCGAGGCGCTGCGCTGAATTTTTTATTTTTCCGTTAAAATAATCAGGAGTTGCGCTGAATCTTCCCAATAACCGCTGAATTCTTCAGTATAATCGTTAGAATCGAGGCGCTGCGCTGATATTTTATTATTTCCGTTAGAAAAATCGGGAGTTGCGCTGAATATTGACCGATACCGCTGAATTCTTTAACGAAAACGTTAGAATCGGGGCGCAGCTTTGCAACCTTTTTCCGTACTCATGACGCGCCCAGCCCAAATAACATGAGAAATGGAATACAAATAGGTTAGATTGCCTGCCCAGGTCCCGTACACAAAACTCCGCAACCAAAAAAGACAACTCCCGCATTGGGAGTTGCCTTCACTTACCTATTACTACGCTTTTTTCCGTTTTTTCCGGTTCTTAAATTTCTGGGACAGGTTGTCAAACATAATGTAGATCACCGGAACGAAGAACAAGGTAAACAGGGCCGACGTCGTTAATCCAAAGATAATCGTAACCGCCAGCGGCTGCTGCATTTCTGCCCCTTCTCCGAGGGCGAGCCCTAACGGAATCATGGCGAGCACTGTCGTCAGCGTCGTCATCAAAATCGGACGAAGCCTGCTACGGCCTGCTTCCACAATTGCTTCCGTGCGCTCGATGCCCCGTCTCCGCAAAATATTAATATAATCAACTAAAATAATCGAGTTGTTCACGACAATCCCGGCCAGCATAATAATCCCGATAAAACCAGGTACGCTGAACGGTATTCTGGTGACCGCCAAACCGAGAACGACTCCAATGACGGACGTCGGCAAGGCGAACATGATAATAAACGGATAGAGGAAGTTTTCAAACTGCACCGCCATCACCGCATAGACAAGAAAGATGGAGAAAAACAGTGCAATCGCTAATTCCGCGAAGGCCTCTACCATATCCTCCGCCTGGCCGGCCATCGTGTAGGAATAGCCTTCCGGAATTGACATTTCCTCTAAAACAGCTTCGATGTCTGTCATTACGCTCCTCAAGTCCCGGCCGGAGATAGCAGAAGAAACATTTATTTGCGGCTGCTGATTATGCCTGTTTAATGCTATCGGTCCTTGAATTTCTTCAATACTGGCCACTTCGGCAAGCGGTATTGCCGCTCCAGAATTTGTGCGGATTTGCATCGTCTCTAAGTTTTCGATACTGCTGCGATATTCTTCCGGATAAATGAGCGTAATGTCAATTTCCTGGCCTTCTTCCCGGTATTTTGCTGCCACCTGGCCCATAAACTGCATTTGCACTTGGCCGATAATTTGCTGTTCGGTCAGCCCAAAGGCGGCCGCTTTTTCCTCATCCACTTTCACCGCCAGCTGCGGAACGCCTTCCGATGCACTCGTCGTCGGATTAAACACCCCGTCGACTTTGGAAATTTCCGCCAGGACGTCCTCGGAAAACTCCCGCAGTTTGTCGTGCTCGGGTCCGTTCAATTGAATTTGAATCGGGTCACCGAGGCTTACGGAATGGTCTACCGCACTTACTGTAATTTCCGCTCCGGCAATTTGCTGGAACTTTTCATCGATTTCCACTACAAAATCATTTGTCGTTATCTCCCGTTCACTGGCAGGGATAAGCTGCATCGTATACATCGCATTGTTGGCAGAACCGCCAAATGGCCCGCCTCCGCCTACTGTTACATAGCTAACGTCGATCAGTTCGTCGTATTCATCCAAAATTTCATTTACCTGTAATACTTTTTCTTCCGTATAAGCAAAGGTCGAGCCCGGCTCTGTTTCCACTGTAATTTGCACTTGGCCCTGGTCGGAAGCTGGAATAAATTCGGCGCCAATCCACGGAATTAACGCTAAACTTCCGATAATTAGAGCGACAGTAACAAATACGCTCGTTTTCCGGAATTTCATCACTTTTCTTAGTCCGCCGGCATATTTGTCCCGCACCCAATCGAGGAACCGGTCAAACCAATACCGCTTTCCTTGACCATCCATTACTTTGGACAGGAATTTCGAGGAAAGCATTGGAACTAGAGTAATGGCCACGACGAGGGATGCGACGAGGGAAAAGACAACCGTCAGACCTAACGGAATAAAGAGATCTGCAGCCATTCCTTCCACAAAAACCATCGGCAGGAATACAACGAGCGTTGTCGTTGTGGAAGCGATGACGGCTGGCGTCAATTCGCTTGCCCCTTCAATGGCCGCATCTTTCAGGCTATATCCCCGCTTGCGGTACGTAAAAATATTTTCCAAAATAACGATGGAACTGTCTACCATCATCCCGACCCCAAGGGCGAGTCCCCCAAGGGATAAGACGTTTAGCGTCTGGCCGCTGAAATACATCAGCGCAAAGGTAGAAATAAGTGCAATCGGGATGGACAGGCCGATGACTAATGTGGCCCGGATGCTCTTTAAAAACAAGAGCAGGATGAAAAAGGCAATGGCTCCGCCGATGACGATGTTCTCCAACACCGAATCAATGGACATGACAATAAAATCGGACATATCAATTAACACTTTTAACTCCACATCGTCCGGCAAATCCCGCTTGAACCGCTCCATATTTTTCTGCACGGTCTCCGCCACTTCCACCGTATTGGCATCCGTCTGCTTCATCACGGAAAGGACTAGTGCTTCCTCGCCGTTGACGAAGGAGTTCGCCGCCTGTTCTTTAAACGTATCCTTCACCGAGGCAATGTCTTCAATATGGACGGTAGCGCCTGTCGGTGTTTGAACAATCGTTTGTTTGATATCTTCCACCGATTCAATTTCGCCGATAATCCGCACTTGCAAGTCCTGGTTTCCTTTATCCACCGTTCCAACTGATGCAGACGAGTTCGTTTCATTTAAAGCACTCATTACTTGCTGCGGGGAAAGGCCGTATTGTTCCAGCTGTACCGGATCCAGTTCGAGCTGAATTTCCCGCACCTTTCCGCCTTCCACGGTTACCGAGGCGACCCCCGGCTGCCGTTCAAAAAACGGAACAATCTGGCTGTCTGCTAAATTCGTAAGAGAAGCTGTATCTTTGCCGCTTAATCCAATGTACAAAATCGGCATTGCCTCAGGGCTGAATCGGAGTATGTTCGGATCATTTGCCTGTTCAGGAAGGAAGCTTTTCACCTGATCAACTTTTTCCCGAACGTCGAGCAATGCCTGGTCTAAATCCGTCCCGTTTTTAAACATCATAATAACGAGGGAAGCGCCTGCCTGGGACTGGGACTGGATCGTGTCGATTCCCTCTACCGTACTTACTGCCGACTCAATCGGCCGGGATATTAAGTTTTCCACGTCTTCCGGTGCTGCATCCTGATAACTCGTCGCAATGACCGCGACAGGCAAATCAATTTTTGGAAACAGGTCTACTGCCAGGTTGCGTACCGAGACTAATCCGAGGGCAATGATAGCAAGGACAATCATCGTTACGCCAACCGGGCGCAGAACCGAAGTTTTAATCAGCTTCAATGTTTATTCCCCTTTCAAAACTTCCACCTGTTGTCCGTCTGCCAAACCGAGCTGGCCGGAGACGACGATTTTGTCCCCCGCTTTTACTTTCCCTTCAATCGCTGAATTTTTTGACTGTACTTCAATCGGCTTTACGGGAACTTTTTTTACATGGTCATTTTGGACAACATAGACAAAGGTTTCCTCTTTTTCTTCTACAAGGCTTGCAGTCGGCACAATGAGGGCAGATTTAACTTTTTCTTCCGGTATGATTAGTTCAGCAACTATACCCGGCGCAATGTCCGTATCTTCCTCATCAATGGCAAAGGCAACCGGATACAGTCCCGTGTCGTCCGGCAGCCGGTCCACACTTGTTACCGTTGCTTCAAATTTTTTTCCGTTTACTTTTGCTGTCACTTTATCATCGACGGCTAAAATATCCAGCATGTTCGCCGTCACCCCGGCTTGAATTCGAATCGCATCCAAATCGGCAATGATTGCCAGCGGTTCTTCGCTGGAAGCCAAGTCTCCTTCTTTTGCTTTTAATCCTAAAATGACTCCGTCTTCCTTTGCGCGAATATTTTGGTTCCCCATTTGCGTTTTGATGACGGCAATCAAATCATTTTCCTCTACTTTGTCGCCGTTTGTTACTTCCAGAGAGTCAATTTCACCGGGAGCTGTAAGCATAACCGGAGCAGAACGATGGGGCTCCGTTCTTCCGTAAATTTTTTTCTCCAAGGTTAAATTTCCTTCCTTTACTTCCGCAGTTTCCACGGCAATAACTTTTTCCTCTTCCGTCTCTTCTTCCTCTGCTGTCTCTCCATTTGTACAAGCAGCCAGCAGGGAGATGAGCAGGATGAAACTTGTCAGTAGCAAAAGTTTTTTCATGTTTTTTCTCCTTTCCGACATTAAGCTTTTTGGCCTGATGCATGCCTTCCATAAGGCGGTGACCGTGCTATCCTTTGGCAATATTTTGTGCATTTATGTACACCATTTATTTGTACAGTTATGGCATATTTTGAGCAGCCTAATTTGAACTATCCAAAATTTGATACACGTATTTTATTATCGCACGGATAATGTCCCCTTTCCACTTTAAAAAACGGCAAAATAAAAAGGAGGGCATCCCCTCCACTTAGTACGAAGCAAGTAAGTGAATGTTTCATCTTTTTACCAACTTTCTGCGTATCCAAATAATTTCTCCCGATTTAAATGGACAATTACTTGACTCGTTCTTTTATATTGTTTGTCAAAAGCTGCTTCAGTAATATTGACAAAATAGCCTGTCCCATCGTAAAAATGGATGTATGTTCCTTTTTTATATGTTTCATAATGATGGACTTGATGATAGGCAATCCAGACGCAGCTGGGGTTTCTTATGGAAGCAGTCGGCATTAGGAAAATGCCATATTCGGGAAAGATTGGGACGGGCAGTTTTGTTGAAGACTTTAAAATTCCTTTAACTACGTCTAACCGCCCTTCCAGGGAGGCTTTGTAACTGAGGCAATTTCTGCCGATAATTTCTTCCGGCCGGTGAACGGAGTAATGCTCGCCTTCTTCTTCGACAATGTAGGAACGGTAATAATTAGAATCGGCATGCGTCAGCAGTTTCGTTTTCTTCGTAATCCGATAAACGGTATGCATTCCTATCCCCACCTACAAAAATGATATTTTCTGTAGACAAGAAATAGCATTTTTACCATTATACTAGCCTTTTTAAGAAATGAAATCAAGAATATTGCGATTAACATGACTGTTTTAAACATTTTTTAAATAAAAAATCAAGTGGATTGGGCTCTGTATCGCCCCTTGGTAACTCCACTTGATTTTTTTGAATAATTTATTCGTTATTTCTATCGTCATCCCCCGGCGGGACATCGTCATCGATTAAGTCATCATCCATATTGCCGTTTTCATCGGTGTTGCCGTTGGTGTCTCCGTCATTGAGACCGTTTCCTCCGTTATCGCCGTTTTGGTCATTGATATCTCCGTCATCATCGAGCATATCGCCGCCGTCATCTTCCATAGGGTTTTCCTCGTTATTATCATCTTCCTGGTTAAGCGGCGCTTCATCCTCCTCGACTGGATCCGGCTCATCATCGGTACCGCATGCAGTTATAAGAGCAAATGCAAACATTGGGATACCTAATTTTAGTAACAATTTTTTCATTGAAAAGTTTCCTCCTTTGATGTATGTTACTGTTTTTAGGTTAACCCATTTTATAAAATGTCATACTCCCATCTTTCCTTTTTTTGACTTTGTGTGAAATTTGCAGATGAGCCATTTATCCAATGAGCTTTGTTAGAGGAAACGATTTTACAATTTAATTGTTACGGTTCTTTTGGGAAATCAGCGGTTATCGGCTGTTTTTCAGCGATAAGCTTATTTATTCCAGCAGAAAAATTAGGTTTTCAGCGGTGTGTTTTGATTCTAACGCTTTGGAACGGGAATTCAGCGAAATTCGATTTTTTTCAGCGAAACTCCCGGTTTTTCTAACGGAAAAAATTATATTTCAGCGGTGCACCCAGATTCTAACGCTTTTGCCCGAGGATTCAGCGGTAATCGTAAAGATTCAGCGCTTCAGCCAATTTTTCTAATGAAAAAAGCAAAAATTCAGCGCTGCGCTTCGATTCTAACGGTTTGGATCGGGAATTCAGCGAAATTCGATTTTTTTCAGCGAAACTCCCGATTTTTCTAACGGAAAAAATTATATTTCAGCGGTGCACCCAGATTCTAACGCTTTTGCCCGAGGATTCAGCGGTAATCGTAAAGATTCAGCGCTTCAGCCAATTTTTCTAATGAAAAAAGCAAAAATTCAGCGCTGCGCATCGATTCTAACGGTTTGGATCGGGAATTCAGCGAAATTCGATTTTTTTCAGCGAAACTCCCGATTTTTCTAACGGAAAAAATTATATTTCAGCGGTGTACCCAGATTCTAATGCTTTTGTCCGAGAATTCAGCGGAAATTGGTAAGATTCAGCGCACCATCCAATTATTCTAATGAAAAAAGCAAAAATTCAGCGCTGCGCTTCGATTCTAACGCTTTGGATTGGGAATTCAGCGGATATCGTAAAAATTCAGCGATGCACAAATTTATTCTATCGAAAAAATAAATAATTCAGCGTTACGATAAGATAAAAAGCCGAAATATAAAAAATAGGCCCTCTCCAGACCTATTTTTAAAGTGCAATATGTACTTATTTTATGGCAAAGGTGATTTCGGCTTCACAGGCTAATTCCCCGTCTACGGTGACGGTTCCTTTTCCTTTGCCGATTGGTCCTTTTACGCGGACGATTTCCACTTCCAGTTTCAGCTGGTCTCCCGGTCTTACTTGGCGTTTAAAACGGCATTTGTCGACGCCGGCAAGAAATCCGAGCTTTCCTTTGTTTTCTTCCTTGTTTAATACGGCAATCGCTCCCGCCTGCGCCATCGCTTCAATCATTAACACGCCGGGCATGACTGCATAGGATGGAAAATGTCCTTGGAAAAACGGTTCGTTCGCCGTGACATTTTTCAGGGCAACGATGCGTTTCCCTTCTTCCATTTCCAGCACTTTATCCACTAAAAGGAACGGATATCGGTGAGGAATCACTTCCTTAATTTGCTCCAAATCCATATTCAACCCTCCTTCGCGATAAACCTCGCCTAAAGCACGAAAGATGACAGGCACTTGGCAAAAAGTGCGCAGGCACTTCCGCTATTTCGTTACAATGTCAATAATGTGCTGCCAGGTTTCGATTCGCAATGCATCGATCGGATTGCCATCGCCGATTACGCCATAGCCGACCATTAATCCGGCTACTAACGCTGCTGCACTAAAAATTAAGACGACAACAATTCGCAGCCAGATGGGGAAAATTCGTCTGCGCGGCAACGTTCTCCAAAGGCTTTTTTCCTTTTGCTGCTTTTTCCGCTGCGCTTTTCGGGAAGATTTCTCCTCTTGTTCCTGTTCTTGTCCAACAGCAACTGCAGTTTTCTCTTCGACTTCTGTTTCCCCTCTTTTTTGCTCCATGGCTTGATCCGATTGCTTCACTGTCATATTTGTAACCCCTTTTTTCCTGACAAAATCCCAAATGCAAAAACTTCACGCTGCGCTAAGAAAGTAATATTATTATTTCCAAAATATCATAAAAACTTGTAACTGCTGCTTAAACAGCGTTTACGTCCGCAATTGATTTATGAGCCCCATCATCTGGTCGCTTGTCGAAATCGTCCGGGCATTAAACTGATAGGACCGCTGGGTTAAAATGAGCTCCGACATTTGTTCGGCAATATCCACGTTCGATTGTTCCAATGCTCCGCTTTTCAGCATCCCATCGATGTTTGCCGGTGCCTGAACTATTTCCCCAAAAGCATAGCCTAAAGCTGCTAAATCCGGCAGGCGGAACATGTTGTTTCCCGCTGCTTCCAAAATCCGTGGCCTAGTAACTTCCACGACCGCTAAAGAGCCGGCCGTTTCTGTTTGGCCATTTCTGGATACGATGATTTGGCCGTTATTTTGAATTTGGATGGAATCGAAGCCCGGCTCAATCACAATCGGACCGTTGGCACCGAGTACCGGATGGCCGTCCTTTGTCACAAGCATCAAATCTCCGTTGTCATTAATCGGACTGAGATAAAAGGCTCCATCCCGGGTATAGCGGATTTCCGTCACGTTATTTTCCGTCACTTGAATTTGATAAAAGTAATTTTCCCGCAAAAGTGCGGTATCGAGCATCCGGTCTGTCGTTACAATATTTCCGGCGTTCATGTTGCTGTTAATGGCTCCCAGCCTTGCTCCGGAACCGATGCGGATTCCGTCGGGAGTAAGACGGCCCGTTCCGTTTGCCGGATGATTCAAGTTCTCGATTTGCTGGAACAACAGCGAGGAAAATTCCGCCTGACGGGATTTATAGCCGGTCGTTTGGCTGTTCGCCAAGTTATGGCCAATTGTATCTAATTTTTGCTGCAACTGTCCCATTGTCACTGCCGCTTGAATCATACTACGTGACATATGAATTCCTCCTAAACTTCCTTATCGCCTGTTCGGGAGTGCCCGTCTATAGTGGCGCCTCCCTGTTTGCCGCTGCCATTATCAAAGCTTTCCGATTTCATTAACTGCTTTTCCGAGGCTTTCGTCATATGCCCGGAGGACCCGCTGGTTTGTCTCAAACATCCGGTAGGCCGTCATCATATCGGTCATCGTCTGGAGAGCATCTACGTTAGACCTTTCCAAATATCCTTGCCGTATATTATACGTTGCCCCGGCAGGAACAGGTACCCCGTCCCCGTTATAGAGGTCATTTCCTTCTTTCGTCAACCCATTGGCATCAGCCACATAACGTATGCGGAGAGGAACCGCTTGGCCATCTGACGTCTGGACAATTCCCTCCGGAGTTACGGTAAAATCCATTCCGTTCGTTTGAATCGGGTTTCCTGCTGCATCCAAGACGTAATAGCCCTGGTTCGTGACCAGGTACCCTTGGCCATCGACGGTGAAGTTCCCGTTTCTCGTCAAGCGCTCTTCTCCCGCCTCATTTTGCACGCCGAAAAACAGTGCTCCTGTTTCATCAGGCATATTCCCCTGGACGAGGGCAATATCCGTCATCAGCCCGGTCTCCCGAATGTCGCCCTGGGAAAAATTCGGAATCGTCTCCTGCACATACACCCCGGTATGAATCGATCCGATTGGCTCCTGCACCGGGAGCTTCAATCCCCTAGTCGTCGGAATCTTGTTCGTACGCATCTCCTGGATAAGCATCTCCGGGAAAGAGCGAATGGCCGTCTGATCCGCTTTGTACCCGGGAGTATTCATATTCGCGATATTGTTTGCGAGCGTCTCTTGAGCCCGTTGCTGGGTTAGCATTCCGCTAGCTGCAGTGTAAAATCCTCGTAACATTAAGACAAGACCTCCTTCCAAGACAGACTGTCTGTCCCGTGCACTTTAGAACTAATCCGCACTTTTACGAACAACGCCGTTTTACGTGAGCCGTTTTAACGGAAAAAATAAGTTGCCATGCACTTTAGCCGATTTTTTTCCGGTCGACTTTATCAATATTTTCCAGCATAATGCCTGTTCCTTTGGCAACACAGCTCATTGGCTCTTCGGCAATAAATACCGGCACTTTCAGTTCCTCAGCGAGCAGCTGGTCCATGCCGTGAATGAGCGCACCGCCGCCGGTAAGAATAATCCCCCGGTCAATAATGTCCGCAGACAATTCAGGTGGAGTTCTCTCCAATACGCTTTTAGCTGCTTGGACAATCATTGAGACCGGCTCCCGTAATGCTTCTTCAATTTCATCGGAACGAACGGTAATCGTCCGCGGCAAGCCGGATACCATATCCCGGCCGCGAATATCCATTTCTTCCTTACGGGAATCTTTGAACACGGTGGCCACTTCGATTTTAATATCTTCGGCTGTCCGTTCCCCGATTAGCAATTTATATTTTTTCTTTATGTATTGCAAAATTTCCACGTCAAATTTGTCTCCAGCCATTTTAATCGATTCAGAGGTGACAATTCCGCCCATGGAAAGTACGGCAACGTCCGTCGTTCCTCCGCCGATATCAACGACCATATTTCCGCTCGGCTGGTAAATTTCCATTCCGGCGCCAACAGCTGCAACTTTCGGCTCTTCTTCCAAATAAACCTTTTTTCCGCCGGATTTTTCCGCTGCTTCTTTAATCGCCTTTTGCTCTACCTTTGTTATGTTCGTCGGGCAGCAAATAAGCATCCGCGGCTTGGAAAAGAAGCCTTTCACATTAATTTTATTGATAAAATGTTTCAGCATGGCTTCCGTTACATCAAAATCGGCAATGACGCCATCTCTCAGCGGGCGAATAGCTTCAATATTCCCAGGCGTCCGGCCAACCATGCGCCGCGCCTCTTCACCGACTTCCAGCACTTTCCCGGTGTTGCGATCCATTGCGACGACGGATGGTTCGTTCAGTACGATCCCTTTTCCTTTGACATGAATTAGTACATTTGCTGTTCCAAGGTCGATTCCTATATCCCTAGAAAACATGAATCTGTTCCTCCTAAGCTTTATCTTCTTGCATCTGTCCGAAAACACAATGCTACTAGTATACTATTTTACCACAAACTTCTACAATTAACTGCAATTTCTTACAAGTTTTTTGCTTCGTATAGGAAAATCTTCCCCGAACGGAAATAGCCAGCCTTACAATGGCTGGCTTTCGTTATGCCTCCTTTTCTTATCGATATTATCCTACCGGTTTTGCAGCATCCTTCTTTTGACCATCTAACTTATATTTTTTCCTGGTGGCCTCACCTCCACGAAGATGACGAATCGCCTTATGATATTCCAAAATTTCCTTCACCTGGGCAGCCAATTCCGGATTTAATTCGGGCAAGCGCTCCGTTAAATCTTTGTGAACCGTACTTTTGGAAACACCAAATTCTTTTGCGATGGTTCGGACTGTCTTTCTCGTTTCCACCACGTATTTGCCTATTTTAAGCGTTCTTTCTTTGATGTAATCATGCACACCATTCGCCTCCCTATGTTGGTTCATTCTGAGGTGCAGAATGAGACAAGGTGTTGATGATGCGGCTTGCTTGGGAGAAAATCCTTGGAGCTTTCGTTAACGCTACAGCGGTAGTGGGAATAAAAATCTATACTTTCTCAACATTTATTGGAATCTTCTGTAATTTTCACGTATAAAGAAATATGTATCGTCATGTCAGTTACCGTCCTTAATATTACAGCCACATGTAATCTCACCTCAGATATTATTGAATGACGGTTTTGTTTCCATTTTATTAACCGGGAGGCGTTTTTATGAATAAAAAAAGGACTTTCTGCAAGAAGAAATGTCCTAGTCATCGCATTTATACCGTTTTCTTTAAAAATCTGCCAGCTTTTTCAGTTCATTTAGCGGCAGCCTGCCGAAAAAATAATCGCTGTAGTTGTGGATAAATTGTTTATACGCTGTCATCAAAATAGCTCTGTCTTTTTTAGCTTTGCCCAAATAATACAATTGAAATGGCGACTTTGACCGGAGGGACTGTAATATTTGAATGGCCTTGTCCTTATTTCCCCGGGCGATTTCCAAATGGGCTTGTTCCTCCAAATCCTTTGTTTTTATATTTTCCGTTTTGCCAAAATGGGCGGCAAGGAAGGGTATCGTATGATTTTCAATTTTATACACTTCGTTGGCAATGTCATTTTCCTTTGCAATCTGAAGTGCCTTTTTCAGATGGTACATCCCTAAATAGTAGGAATCGAAGGTGTAGGATAATCCCAGTTTTTTGTGGGTATCGACGAGAATGTACGGATTCTTTGTTTCATTGATGATTTCATAGGCTGTTTTCCTCGCAATAATGATTTCGTTTCGAGCAAGATAATACGTAAGAAGAATTTGGCGATAACGGATCTGGTAAAACTGCTGCAACAGGTGATCATCGATGCCGGCAAACAACTCTTCGGCAATATTGAGAAAGTTCACCGCTGGTTCGTAGTTAAACAATTTCATGTTCACTTGAATTTTGAGCATTTCCACAAAACAGTACAGTTCCCGATCCGCCGGTGTCAGTTTATTTAATTGTTCCAGCACGTCCTTGGGGGGGAGTTTCTCCTCTCTTAAAAGATTGGAGAGACGATAGGCCTCTGCCCAATGGCGAACTTCCGGATCTTCCGCTTGCAGATTTTTCTCGATCAGTAACTCCTGTTCCTTCTGAAATCCGTGCATGTATAAAAATTCCATACCCTTCTTTTGAATATCCTTGGAAATACACCGATTGCAGTAATTGCTTAGCAGTTTAATTGCTGTACATTCTTCTATCTTCGTCCGCAGCACTTCATATAAATAGGACAGAGTGACATCGCGGGAGTTGACATTTAAATATCTCGTCGGCAAAACAGCTGACTCCTTTCTAGACTGAATATTCGTGAAAATAAATTAATAGTTTCACATGAATGACTCCAGTAACATATTACCAAAAATTTTCCCGCTGCGGAACATGAATCGTTCGACAAATCTCGAAGGAAATCGAGATTATTTCCCAGGAAAAGACATATTTTGCGATAGAATCCTAGGTAGTTCCAAAAAAATACTCTAGCATTTCTGCTAGAGTATTGTCGATTTATTCTTCGTCTTCTGCATTATCATCGTCTTCCGTATTTGCTTCATCGGCTTCTGCGTCATCTTCGGTACTGTCCTCAGATTCGTCTTCTTTCGGCTCTTCAGATGCTTTTTCCGATTGTACTTCTGCCAAACTGCTCACCGGCTGATTGAGGAAGCTTTCCGGATTCAAGGAAACACCATCTTTGCGGATTTCAAAGTGAACGTGGTTTCCATTTTCTTGGCCAAAGCGGTTTTTTCCTGCCGTACCAAGCTTTTCACCTTGCTTCACTTCATCTCCAGCGTTAACTGTAACTTCACCAAGACTTGCATAATAGGTAGTAATATTTTCGCCATGGTCCAGGATAACAACATTTCCTAACAACGGATCTTCCTTCACTTCCATTACCGTACCGCTAATTGCAGCGACAACATCGAATGCATCGCCAGAGGATGAAGAAATATCAATTCCTGTGCTTTGGTAATATCTGTTATTATGAAATACTAAAGCATTTTCCTGATCTTCTTGAGAAGCATTGTAGTCATAGAACTTCGTTACTATTTCCGCTTCTTCGCTGTTCGCAACAGGCATTTGAATAACTTCTTGCTGATCCACTACTGGCACTGCATCATCTTCAGCTGGAGTCGGCGCATAATCTTCAGACTCTTCTTCTGTCACCGCATCTTGAGCATCTGGCACTTCATTATTTAAATTTTGATACCAAATGACGCCTGCAATGAGCAATGCAGCAAGACTCAGATATAGAGCTGGAAAAAACCATTTTTTCCGGAAAATTCGGCTCCATCTCTTTTGGGAACCTCTCTTTTCTTCATTCATGAATTCATCACCTCAGCAACCATTGTTGTCAGAAAAAAGAAAATATATACACGCAAAACAAAAAAATCGCCAAAATTATGTATTTTTTTGGAGTTTTGAGGAAAAGTAAGGGGTTGGGAACAGGGAAATTAGCACAATTTTTACGATAAACACACGGGGCTCACGGTTGAATTAGCTAATCGCGCTGAAATTTTGATTTTTGCGTTAGAAAAACCGAGAGTTTCGCTGAATTCTCCGGCAAAAACGTTAGAATCAGGCCGTAGCGCTGAAATATTGTTTTTTCCGTTAGAATAATCAAGAGTTTCGCTGAATCCCTACGATTTCCGCTGAATTCCCCGGGAAAAACGTTAGAATCAAGTCGTAGCGCTGAAATATTGTTTTTTCCGTTAGAATAATCGAGAGTTTCGCTGAATCCCTACGATTTCCGCTGAATTCTCCGACATAAACGATAGAATCGATGCGCAGCGCTGAATTTTTGTTTTTTTCATTAGAATAATTGGCTGAAGCGCTGAATTTTTTAGATATCCGCTGAATTCTCCGGCAAAAACGTTAAAATCAGGTCGTAGCGCTGAAATATTTTTTTTTCCGTTAGAAAAATCAGGAGTTTCGCTGAATCTCTACGATTTCCGCTGAATTCCCAATCCAAAGCGTTAGAATCGATGCGCAGCGCTGAATTTTTGTTTTTTTCATTAGAATATTTGGCTGAAGCGCTGAATCTTTTAGATATCCGCTGAATTCTCCGGCACAAACGTTAGAATCAGGCCGTAGCGCTGAAATATTGTTTTTTCCGTTAGAATAATCAAGAGTTTCGCTGAATCCCTACGATTTCCGCCGAATTCCCCGGCATAAACGTTAGAATCAGGCCGTAGCGCTGAAATCTTATTTTTTCCGTTAGAATAAACGGGACTTACGATGATTTTTTTCGCTCGCCGCTGAATTCCCTATCCAAAGCGTTAGAATCGATGCGCAGCGCTGATTCTTTCGCTCCTCCGTTAAAATAAATGTACTTATCGCCCCTCCAAAAGCAGCTAGATCTACTATTGACTAAAACGAATCTTGCTATTCTATTGTTTTTAATAAGAAAAAGAGGATTTTTGTAGAATGTTGTAGAATGTATACTTAAAAAACTAGGGAGGGTTTCTATTGATTGTTAAGTCATCTGATTATGCGATAGAAATTCGCAAATTAGAGGCGTTAGAACGGAGATTGCCAGATTACCACCCAAACATTGATTATATTCGCCGGACTTTAAGCAGAAAAAAAGCAGGCATGGAAGGAGAACAGGAAATCCATTATCCCTTATCCTTATTAGATGAAAATAAGTATTATATTTTGCACAACTTGCGATTAGCCGATCAAAACGGATATTTTCAAATGGATACGTTGCTTTTAAACGAGAAGTTTATCTTAATTCTTGAGGTAAAGAATTGGCAGGGGAAAATTATTTTTGGAGAAAACGGTCAAGTTATCCGGGAATACCAAAACCAGGAAGAAGGTTTCCCTAATCCAATCTCTCAGGCAAAAACCCAGCAGTACCGTCTGCAAAGGTGGCTCTATCGATCTGGAATTACCCCTCTTCCTCCAATAGAGTATTTTGTCGTACTTATTTCTTCATCCACCATTTTGAAAACTTCCTCTCCCGACGTTAAAATTTCCAATAAAATCATTTATAATCATGATCTGTTTAATAAAATTCTGGAAATAGATCAAACGTTTGTTTCTGCTCAACGAATGAAAGAGGTACAAAATGTAGCAGAAAAATTAAAACAATCCCACGTTCCCTTGAAGGAAAATATTCTTGAACAGTATGGCTTTCATATTAGTGATTTGATTAAAGGAGTGTTTTGTCCAAAATGCCATTTTAATCCAATGGTCAGGAGAAAGAAAAAATGGTTCTGTGAACGCTGCAAATATTTGTCCACTGACGCTCATGTTGAAGCTTTAGACGATTACAGTTTATTAGTTGGCAGCAAAATAACAAATAGAGAGGCTAGAGATTTTTTGCAAATCGAATCTCCCCATGTTACGAGAAGGTTATTAAAAAGAGGATTGATTTTTACTGGCAATACGAAGGCGAGGACATATCTCCTTTCCCCTTGAAGAATAATACCCCGCATATTGCACTCAAACGTTTGTTTAAATATATTATTGTTGGATTTATATAAACTCCATGTAACGGTTCCCAGCCTTATTCGTCAAATACTGTAGAAAAAATAGGAAAGAAGTGATCCAAATGAATAAAAGTCTATTGGCTGGTTTTGTTCTGGTCTTAGTTCTTTTTATTTCCGGCTGTGGGAGCGATAGCCCGAATAATACAAATGCTGGAAATTCCGCTGAACCGGATACTGAGGTAAGAGTAAGTTTTACCGGGGAGATTGTGGAAATTCATGGTACTGGGGCGGTTGTTTTTGTGAAGGAAGGAGAGATTTTGGCTTCCGGTTCTCGGGTTTCGGTCGACCTCTCCGTCAATAGCGAGGAAACTTTTCAAGTCGGTGATTCCGTCAAAGTTGTCTACGATGGAGTGATACGGGAAAGCGATCCGCTGCAAATTAATACAATCGCAGTGGAAAAAATAAAAGAATAATTGTCCTTTTGTAATCGGTTCGTTTCGGTTTTTCTCCGTTTTCCGAGAAGAAAAACCGATATTTTTATTTGGGAACCGATATTTTGAGATATGCCGATAAATTTACAGATTCGCCGATTTATACATCCTTTCCGCCGATATCCGAGGATATGCCGATTTCTTTTTATAAGTGCTCAATATCTTTGAAGATAAACCGATATCCCCATAGAAAAGCTGATTTTTCCTTTGAAAAAGCCGATATAATGCGCATCGCCAATTTCTCTTTTGAAAAAGACGATATATTTCCCACCGCCAATTTCTCTTGAAATAGCCGATGTATTTTCCAATCGCCGATTTTCCTTATTAATGCTGCTGCATGATAGTTCGAGTCCAAAATCAGGTGCGGGCCCCAAAAGCCCGCACCATCCGCGTCCCTCTCCCTACTTCTTCGCCAAAAGGGTTGGGACGCTGTCTTCAATTGTGCTGATTTCCACGCCTTGATAAAAGTGTTTGACAATATCTTGATACGTTTTTCCTTCCTGGGCCATAAAGTTGGCGCCGTATTGGCTCATTCCCACTCCGTGGCCGTACCCTTCTGTCGTGATGACGAGGTGGTTGTTATTTTGC
This sequence comes from Compostibacillus humi, assembly GCF_014637175.1. Classification (GTDB taxonomy): domain Bacteria; phylum Bacillota; class Bacilli; order Bacillales; family Amphibacillaceae; genus Oceanobacillus; species Oceanobacillus humi. The sequence continues at coordinate 25,587 of NZ_BMEV01000008.1, forward strand.
CGGATGGTGAAATCGCTCGACTTCAAGTTTAATTTTTCCCGGAATTCCCTGCCGCTGAAAAAATGCCCTTCGATGCCGATTTGTTTTACCCGGCCGCTTTCTGTGCGTGATTCTTCCATATAAATGGGGGTATCAAGCGGCAGTTCGATTCCGAGCAATTCGGCGGCTTCTTCAATCGGAATCGTTTTCTGGTCCAAAAATTCCGGGGACTCTTTATCCCAAGGGCTTTCGACGCTCCGTAAATAAGGCACTTCCGTTTCCCAATAGTCTTCTGAGTTTTCGGTGTAGCCGTTGCTTGTTGAGAAAAACGCAGCGGTAATCGGCTGTTCTTCATATACTAAAATTTCCCCAGACGTTTCGTTCACCGCCCGTTTAATTTTATTCATTTTCTCGGTAAATTCGCTGCCCCATTCCAAGAGAAGCTCCTCTTCGCTTTTATACACTTGGTGCTCAACCGTGTCTGTTACATCGTATTCTTCTTCCCCGCCGCCGTGGAGCAGGTGATTGACGGTGTATGTCCTTGCCGCTAATGCTTGCGCCTTTAACGCCTCCAGTTCAAAATCTGCCGGCATTTCCGAGGCAACGACTCCTGCCACGTATTCTTCCAGCGGAATTTCCTCTACCTTCTCTGTCGCCTGGCGCATCACTTCCACGGTAAATGGGGACTCCGGAAATTCGGCCTCCGTTTCTATCGGTCCTTCTACCATTTGCGATTTTTCCCCTTTCTCAATAAAAGGCAGAACGACGAGGGTAGGAATTACTAGAATAATGAGAATAACCATTGATAGAAATGCAACAGGAATAATCCATGGCGGGCGCTGATTCCGGAAATGTCTCGGCGAAATCGGGACAACCTTTTTCGCCTTGTCGAAAACTTGACTCGCCCGTTTTTTCTTGATTTGCTTTAATAATTCGGATTGCCTCTTTTTCCAGCGTTTATTGTTTGCATCGTATTTTTTCACAGTCCTCCCCCTTCGTTTGTCAAAATCTAGTAATCCTATTAATTAATGTATACAGAAAAAGCTAGATTTAGACCAAAAAAATTTTGAAACCGTCCTCCTTCATAAAAAACCCAAGGACGAGATGTCCTTGGGTTACGATACCGGTGCGGCTTCTTTCTTATCCGCTTCCGTCAGCTCCTTGTTATATAAATGGCAGGCGACGTAATGGTTTTGTTTTGCTTCCTGCCAGGCCGGTTTTACTTTCGAACAAATTTCCATCGCCATCGGACAGCGGGTACGGAATACACAGCCGCTTGGCGGATTAATCGGACTTGGCAGTTCGCCTTTCAAAATAATCCGTTCCCGTTTTTCCTCCACGTCCGGGTCTGGAATCGGAATAGCGGAAAGGAGCGCCTTCGTATACGGATGAAGCGGATCCTCATAGAGCGAGTCACTGTCCGTCAGTTCAACGAGATGGCCTAAATACATGACCCCGATACGGTCGCAAAATTGCCGGACCATGGCCAAGTCATGGGCGATAAATAAAAAGGTTAAATCCTTTTCTTTCTGGAGCCGTTTCAAAAGGTTTACGACCTGGGCCTGGACGGACACATCGAGGGCGGAAATCGGCTCATCGGCAATAATAAATTCCGGGTCTAATGCCAAGGCCCGGGCGATTCCAATCCGCTGGCGCTGGCCGCCGCTAAATTCGTGGGGATAACGGTTAACGTGATCCCGGTTTAAGCCGACTTCTTCCAGCAATTCATAGACCCGCTCCAGCCGCTCTTTGCTGTCTTTGTACAGGCCATGAATTTCCATCGGCTCCGAAATAATCTCTTTTACCGTGGAGCGCGGATTTAACGAAGCATACGGGTCCTGGAAAATCATTTGCATTCGGCGGACGAAGGCAAATCTCTCCTTCTCCGACAGTTCATGCACATTCATCCCGTCAAAAATAACGTTCCCGCTCGTTTTTTGGTATAGTCCTAAAATCGTGCGGCCGATGGTGGACTTGCCGCAGCCCGATTCCCCGACCAGTCCGAAAGTTTCCCCTTTATGGACGTCAAAGCTCACTTCATTTACGGCTTTCAGCATTTTTCCTCTGCCCATATCAAAATGTTTCGTTAGCTGTTCGACTTGTAAAATTTTTTCTCGCATTTTTCGCCTTCTCCTTTACCAAAACCGAGTTGCTGCGCATAATTCTTTCTCGTATTTCGTTCCCTGAAGCGGTGTAATTTCTGCTCCCCCGCCGAGCATCGGCGTATGGAGCATTTTCCCGCTGCCGACATAAATGCCGACATGCTGGATGTTCTCCCGTTTTCGATCTGGAGCGAAAAAGAGCAAATCGCCCCTTTCCAATCGGTCGAGGGGGATGTCTCTCCCTGCCTCGGCCTGGTCGCCCGCATCCCGTGGAATTTGATATCCATTCGCCTTATGGGCGGCATAGGTTAATCCGGAACAGTCATAGCCAAATGCGCTCATTCCACCCCATAGGTATCCGAGACCGAGGAAGCGTTCCATCACCTTTGCGATTTGCTCCCCGTCACCTGGCGCAATGCCTTCTGCCGTCGGGAAAATTTCTACCGCTTCCTTCGGCAAAAAGCGGTTCCCGTCTGGAGTGACGACTTCCACTCTTTTTTCCTCCACCTTCTCAACCGGGAGCAGCGTAAGGAAACTGAGCTTTTTTTCTCTTTTTCCAGAAGCGGTTTCCGTCCATGCGGAATCCGTTATGACTGCTGCTGTCTGCGGTTTCATCCACGCGCTCTTTTCCACTTGCTTTAATTGGGCGAGGGGAATCCAGCCGGGATAGCCCCGCCTGTCTTTCCGGGACGCCTGAGTCGGAATATAGACGTAGGCAAAATCCCCTTTTACTTCGGATAATAAGACGGGCTCCCCGTACAATGTTTGAGTTTGGATACGGTTATCATGGCAAAAGGATAATTTTTCCTCCCGGGTGAGCCCGGCCAGCCACGCTTCGATATCGATCGGGTTCGTCGTCCCTCCCCGGTCCACATCCCGGACGGACTCCGGTTTCGTCCATACAGTTGCAACAGGTACAGCGGTTACCCACATTTTATTTGGAAACAGATCAAAATTTTGCCGAAACATATTGGTACTCCTCTCTTCGGTGATGAATGGTTAACTTGCCGATAACGGCTGTGCGACTCCCGGCTCCACCGTTAACGTTTTCTCCTTTGCCGATAAAATTGCTTCTGTCCCTAACGGAATCGCAAAATGGGGAAAACAATGGCCGATTTTAAACCCGGACAGGACGGGAATGGAAAGTTTGCCAAAATACTGCTGGAACACTTCTTCCATCGTAAATGACGGCGTGCTTTTCGGTTCGCTTTCAGCAAAATCACCAACGACGATGCCGCTCGCTTCCGCAATTTTGCCCGCCTGGGTTAATTGCTGGAGCGTCCGGTCCACCTGGTACGGCTGTTCTCCGATGTCTTCGATGAATAAAATTTTTCCTTTCGTATCAATTTCAAAGGGCGTGCCAAGGGTGCTCGCGATTAACGATAAATTGCCGCCGACGAGCTGGCCCTTCGCCGATTCCCCGGAAGTTCCATAACTGATGACCTTTAGCGGAGAAATATTTTCTGAATAGACGAGCCGGGTCGGCTGAAACAATTGGGAAAAGCCGGACGCGGACAAGCTGTCGAATGCTTCCTTATTGATATCCGAGACAACCATCGGTCCGTGGAAAGTAACTAACCCGGTGCGCTGACGAATCGCCGTATGTAAAAAGGTAATATCGCTATATCCCCAAATAATTTTCGGGTTCTTTTTAATGAGGGAATAGTCAATGGCAGGGGCAATTCGTGCTGTCCCATATCCGCCGCGGGCAAAGATGATTCCTTTTATGTCCGGATTTGTTATCATGTCGTGAAAATCTTCCAGTCTTTGTTCATCGGTCCCGGCCAAATAGCCGTACTCTTCATAAAGATGTTTTCCGAGCTGCACTTGAAGGCCTAAATCTTGGAAGAAGCAAATTGCTTTCTCAAAATCGTCGGTTTTAATCGGACTTGCGGGTGCAATGACCCCAATTGTATCCCCTTTTTTTAAGGAAGGCGGCAGCATCATATTCCTTTCCCCCTGTCGATATGTAATGGAAAAAAGGAGCGGCCCAGCATGTTGGGCCAAGCTCCAAAGGTTTTACTGTTTATCTGCATATTTCAAGTCAAAGTATCCGACCGGATGACGGAGGATACCCGTTACCCCTTCCGCTTCCAGCACAACGGTGTTGTAATAGCGGATTGGTGTTGCAATCATTTCTTCGGCCAGCAATTTCTCTGCTTCAAAGAGTGCTTCGTAGCGTGCTTCTTCGTCGGTCTCACTGCGGCCTTTTTCAATGAGTGCATCATATTCTTCGCTGGAGAAACCGGTCCGGTTCATGTACGAATCGGTAATAAAGCTCTCCAAGAAGTTAACCGGATCGTTATAGTCGTTGATGAAGGAGCTGCGGGAGAATTGCAACTCTAAGTTTTGCTGAGCTTCGGCAAATACTGCCCACTCTTGGTTTTCCAGCGATACTTCCACGTCTAAGTGCTGGATAAACATATCTTGCAGCGCTTCTGCAACGGCTTTGTTCAAGTCACTCGTATTATAGGAAAGTGTAATTGGCGGAAGTTCGTCATAGCCTTCCTCTGCCATTCCTTCCTCGAGGAGCTGTTTTGCTTTTTCCGGATCAAAGGCAACAAGGTCGCCGTTGACATCCCGGAAGTCTTCACCGCTAGGAGTGATGAATCCAGGCGATACATAACCAAATGCTGGTTCTACTCCATTTTTCACAACATACTCGGCAATTTCCTGACGGTCAATGGCATAGCTGAATGCCTGTCTAATTTTCTTATTGTGGAATGGTTCTTTCGTGATGTTAAAGCGGTAGAATTCCAAGCCGCCATAAGGTCCGATAAAGACGTTGTCCCCGTCGATCAGCTGATCGCTCATCTCCGGCGGAATGCTGGCAGTATCAAGTTCACCGCTTTCAAACATTTGATACTGGGTATTCGTATCGTTTACCATGGCGAAATGGACTTTATCCAATTTCACCGCATCGGCATCCCAGTACTCTGGGTTTTTCGCAAAGACCATTTCTACGTTATGCTCCCAAGACTCGAGCATAAACGGACCGTTGGCAACGAAAGTATCGGCTTCCGCATGCCATTCTGGATTTTCTTGGGCAACTTTATGGTTTACCGGGAAGAAGGCTGGGTTCGTTAACACATCAAGGAAGAATCCAGTTGGCTGTTCCAGCTCCACTTCCAGCGTTTTTTCGTCAACTGCCCGTACGCCGACATCATCGGCAGAGCCTTCTCCTGTGTTGTATGCTTCTCCACCTTTAATGAAGTATCCTAAGAAGGCTGCTGGAGAAGCAGTGTCCGGATCTAGCATATACTTCCATGCATAGACAAAGTCTTCTGCTACGACCGGATCGCCATTCGACCAGTTGGCATCTTCCCGAAGATGGAACGTATAAGTCAGGCCATCATCGGAAATATCCCAGCTTTCGGCTACTCCCGGACCAGCTTTATGATCCTGATCGAGACGGGTCAGCCCTTCCATTAAGTTGTTGAGCGGATCCCAAGATACAGCGTCAAAGCCGATGGACGGATCAAAGGAAGTTGGTTCAATTCCATTGTTCAAATATAAAATTTTTTCTCCAGAGCTTTCTTCAGCTGTTCCTTCAGATTCCTCTTCCCCTGATTCCGTCTCCGCAGAATCCGGCTCCTCCTGTTCCTCCCCTGCGTTTTCCCCGGTAGTACATGCAGCGAGGAAAAGCACCAGTGCGATTGCGAGTAAAAACAGCAGGTGTTTTTTCACAACCTTTACCCCCTTAAAATTTATTATTTACTAGCTGCAGCAGCTAGCAGCTGTTTAGCCCGCTCATCTTGCAGCCAGCAGTTGACCTGGTGGGTCTCTGACAGGCTCGATGTGGCAGGATAAACTTTATTGCACACCTCCATGGCTAGCGGACATCTTGCTGTAAAAGGACAGCCAATGGGAGGTGAGAATAAATCCGGTGGTGTTCCGTCGATTGGCTCGAGTTCTCCTCGTTCATCCAATCGGGGAACGGAATGAAGCAATCCCTTCGTGTACGGATGCTGGGGCCGATAGAAAATATCCCGTTTCGTTCCGGTTTCGATAATTTTTCCGGCGTACATGACCGCAATTCGGTCGGCAATTTTTGCCACGACCCCTAAATCATGGGTAATGAGAATAATGGAAACTCCAGTTTTCTCCTGTATCTCCCCAAACAATTCCAGGATTTGTGCCTGAATCGTCACGTCGAGGGCCGTCGTCGGCTCATCGGCAATAAGCAGCTCCGGCTCACAAATCAGGGCAATCGCGATGACGATACGCTGGCGCATCCCTCCGCTAAACTGGTGGGGATAATGTTTCAGTCTTTCTTTCGGATTCGGAATCCCGACGAGCTCCATCATTTCGATAGCCCGTTTCTCCGCTTCTTTGGCGGAAACTTTTTTATGCTGAATCAGCCCTTCCATCAGCTGGGTGCCGATGGTTAAGGTTGGATTTAATGCAGTCATCGGATCCTGGAAAATCATCGAAATATCGACACCGCGAATGGTGCGCATTTTCTTTTCCGGGAATTTCGTCAAATCTTCTCCTTTAAAAAGGATGGAACCGTTGACAATCTTGCCGGATGGAGAAGGTATGAGTCCCATAATGGCATTGGAGGTGACGCTTTTTCCGCACCCGGACTCGCCTACGATGGCAAGGGTCTCTCCCCGGTTTAAATGGAAACTTACCCCGCGAACCGCCTGGACGGTTCCTCCGTATGTAGAAAAATGAACGTGCAGGTCGTTGACTTCCAGTATTCTGTCCATGCTTTCACCTACTTTCTAAGTCTCGGATCCAGTGCGTCTTGCAGCCCATCCCCTAGTACGTTAAAGGCAAACATCGTAAAGGAGATGAAGAAGGCAGGGAAGAACAGGGTCCACCAATTCCCCGACAAAATCGCACCGAGGGAATCATTCGCCATCACTCCCCAGCTGGCATACGGCGCCTGAACTCCAAGGCCGATAAAGCTGAGGAAGGCTTCCGCAAAAATCGCTGTCGGAATCGATAGCGTCATTTGCACGATAATCGGTCCCATCGTGTTCGGCAGCAAATGTTTCCGGATAATCCGGCCCGATTTTGCCCCGTAAGATTTCGATGCTTGCACAAATTCATAGTTTTTGATTTGCAGCACCTGCCCCCGGACAATCCGTGCCATGCCGACCCAGCCGGTAATGGCAAGGGCGAGAATAATTGTAAACAAACTCGGTCCGAAGACGACGAGGAGGAGAATCGTTACAAGCAAACTCGGAATGCCGTATAAAATTTCGATGATCCGCATCATGATGTTGTCTGTTCTGCCGCCTTTGTAGCCGGAAATACCTCCCCAAATAATTCCGATAAATACGTCAATAATGGCAGCGACAAATCCGACAAATAGAGAAATGCGGGCACCGTACCATGTCCTCGTAAAGACGTCCCGGCCCATGTTATCGGTTCCAAACCAATGTTCCGCAGACGGCGGCTGGTATTGGTTTGGCCGGTCTTGCACGTTTACGTCATAAGGCGTCATCATCGGCCCGAAGATGGCCATAAAGGTTAGCAAAACAAGGAAAACAAGTCCCATCATAGCCATCTTATTCATCCGCAGGCGTCTCCATGCGTCTTTCCAATAGGAAAGGGAAGGCCGGCTGACCGTTTCTGCTTCCGTTTTATCTACCTCGATAAAGGTAAACCATTCGTCCGGCACGTTGGCGGGAGACAGTTTGGTTACTTCTTCTGCTTGTTTCATCCTTCTCCCCCTTCCTTTTTATGCAATTTAATCCGAGGATCTAAAATCCCGTAAGCGATATCAACGAGAAGCAGCATAAAGATAAGAAAGGCGCTGTAAAAGACGGTCGTTCCCATAATAACCGGGTAGTCCCGCTGGTTGACGCTCTCGACGAAATACTTTCCCATTCCCGGAATGGCAAAAATTTGTTCAATTACAAACGTTCCGGTTAAAATACCCGCAAGCAGCGTCCCCATAATCGTGACAACCGGCATCAGGGCGTTCCGCAATGCATGCTTAATCGTAATTTTCCACGGGGACAGTCCTTTTGCCCGGGCCATTTTAATGTAGTCCTGGGTTAGCACTTCCAGCATCGATGATCGGGTAAGCCGGGCGATAATCGCCATCGGTCCGGTTGCAAGCGCAATGACCGGCAACACCATATGCATCGGGCTGGACCAGGTGGCCACAGGAAAAATTTTTAAATTAACCGCCAGCTGCTGAATTAAAAATGTCGCCAAAATAAAGTTTGGAATTGAGATCCCGAGGACGGCAAAGCCCATGGCCAAATAGTCAATAATGCCGTTATGCCTCAAGGCGGACAAAATTCCTAAGAGGATGCCGGAAATGACGGCGACAATGATCGTCACCATTCCGAGCTCAAAGGAAATAGGAAAGCCCCTTCCAAGCAGATCATTTACCGTTTGGCTCGGCTGTTTAATTGACGGCCCTAAGTCGAGGGTGGCGATTGATTTTAAGTACAGCAAATATTGAATATGGTATGGCTTGTCCAAATTATAATGGGCTTCCAAGTTCGCCTGGATCGCTTCATTGGACGTCTGTTCACTGTTAAACGGCGATCCTGGCACACTGACCATTAAGACAAAGGTAATGGTCACGATAATCCATAATGTAATTAGCGCGATGAGCAGTCGTTTCAAAATATATCGGAACATCTTTTCTCAACCTTTCGTATGCTCTTTCGGTGTTCCCTTTTGTACGCAGTATGAAAATTCTGTTATTTTTCATGAAAATGATGTTTGCACAGCGAGATCCGTCATAACGAGCATCGCCTTATACGCTTCCAGGAAATCGTCAGCTTCATACGTAACGATGGTCGTCCCCGGTTCTATTCTTGTACGCGGCATAAAACTTGCCATTTCCGCTTGTCCGTAATTGTTAAATTCAATTTGCAGCACCGGTTTTTCCGGCGGTGTTAACGGTTTCACTTTATCTTTATTTTCCAATGCTTCTTTTACCTTTTCCGCAAGCAGCTCTCCTGCTTTTTTCGGCGTCAGACTCTTTACTGCGGACCGGGTAATCGTTTCCTTTACTGCGGCGGTTGTTACATTCGGAATCAGCTTTTCTGCCTCCATTGCCGCCTGATCGTCTCCGGCAACGAGCAAAATCGGAACACCGTGGTAGCCGGCGACATAGGCGTTCATTCCCATTTCGCCTACTTGATGATCATTAATATAAATATTGCGGATGGCGTGAATCATCGTATGGGACATAACTCCCCTTTGCCCTGCCCGGGCGTGGTAGCCGATAAACATGGCCCCGTCATATGTATTATCCAAACCTTGAACCATGGAAAAAGGTTTAACTCCCCCTGAGATGAGGTGTACGTCCGGATGCAGTTCGTCAATTAACAGGTTGTTCATTTTCATATGGCTGTCATTGACGAGGATTTCGCTGGCCCCATGCTGAAATGCTGCTTCCACAACGTAGTTCGTTTCCTTCGTCATTATTTTCCTGGCTCGTTCATAATTATGTTTTCGGAAGTCGATAAATGTTTCATCCGGCAGTCCAGTAATCCCTTCCATGTCGACAGACAAATACAGTTTCATGCTGTTATTTGGCCCCCTTTTTCCAGGATTTTTAATTTTCTTTAAATTTTACCATAGTTTTATATTTTTGGGAATCTTTATTTTTTTTCGTCGAATTTTCATGTTTTGCCGAAGAGTGTCGAATCTCTTCCTCCGTAAAAAATGAAGGCCGAAATGGAAAAAGCCGCCCTACTGGACAGCTTATAAAAAATATATTATGTCAGTTTCGCAATCATCGTGCTTTTGTCAAAGTCAACTTCCATGATCATATCGTCATCGGCAACTCTTTCAATGTCAGCACCGAGGCCTCTCAGTTTTCCTTCAAAATTCACATAGCCCCGATCGAGATGCTTCAATTCGGTTACCCTCGTATACCCGTCGGCAGCTAAACCGGCTAGTATTAATGCAGCTGCAGCACGCAAGTCCGTTGCTTGCACTTCTGCCCCTTGCAAATCACAAGGTCCTTCCATGATGACGCTGCGGCCTTCAATCTTCATTTGGGCATTCATCCGGCGGAATTCCTCTACGTGCATAAAGCGATTTTCGAAAACTGTTTCGGTAATGACACTCGTACCCTTCGCCTGAAGCATTAATGCCATCATTTGTGATTGCATATCTGTCGGAAAGCCTGGGTACGGCAATGTTTTAATATCCGTTGCTTTCAAGTTTTCCCGGTCTGGACCAATAACCCGAAGGCCGTTATTTTCTTCGATGATGGTCACGTTCATCTCTTGCAGCTTCGAAATGACCGAACGGAGATGGTCGCTTTCCGCATTTTCAATAAACACATTTCCGCCGGTAATTGCTGCAGCAACCATAAAGGTGCCGGCTTCAATCCGGTCCGGAATAATCGCATGATCCGTACCATGGAGTTCCTCTACCCCCTCGATACGAATCGTTTCCGTGCCCGCACCGACGACTTTCGCGCCCATCTTGTTCAGATAGTTTGCCAAGTCAACTATTTCCGGCTCTTTCGCACTATTTTCAATGATCGTAACCCCCTCTGCCAGGGTGGCCGCCATCATAATATTTTCCGTTGCGCCGACACTCGGCATATCCAAATATATTTTAGCACCTTTCAAACGTCCGTTTGCCTTTGCTTCCACATAGCCATTGCCGACGTGGATCTCCGCTCCCATCGCTTCGAAGCCTTTTAAATGTAAATCAATAGGCCGTGAACCGATGGCACATCCGCCGGGCATGGCCACATTTGCATGGCCGAAACGAGCGAGCAATGGTCCTAACACGAGCACAGAAGCACGCATTTTTCGGACATACTCAAAAGGAGCTTCTGTCAATAAATCCATCGAAGCATCAATCGTAATCGTATTTTTATCCGCATCAAACAGAACTTCCGCATTTAAATTCCGCAATACTTCATTAATCGTGTATACATCTGCCAAGACAGGAACATCATTGATGATGCTTTTGCCGCTACTTGCAAGCAGGCTTGCAGCAATAACTGGTAGAACCGCATTTTTGGCACCTTCCACTTTCACTGTGCCGTTCAATTGGTGTCCGCCTCTTACGATGATCTTTTCCATGTACAAATCTCCTTCAGATCCATTTTCACTATATTAATATTCATGTATTAGGATAGGTGTTCCTATCGTCACTTTTTGAAACCCTGTCTCATCTTCTTCCGTCACTAATTGCAAATTAATTGGGATTTTATCAATGTTGATGGTTTCTTTAATATGTGGGGTAAACCCGTAAGTGAAAGTTTTATTCGCAGTTTTATCATAATGTTTGGTTACATGTTGAAGGTTAAATAAGTTTGTCCAGTGCCCATGCAATGGCACCTTTTTCATTATACCATCGGAACGCAATTCCATCCATGAAAATGTTTTTTTCTCACCTGTAAATAGGGTTCGGTCTAAACGGCCTTTCACGGATTGATATTGTTTTTCAATAGCTTCGTTCCATCCCTTTCCAGACAGGGCGGCAATGACTTCGTGTTTTGCCAGCGGTTCCTTCGGAAAGTGAAAGATTACTTCAAAACGTACTTGATGATTAACCCCAACGATTTTATATTTTACAATATTTTCTTCTTCAATGATAGAGACTTGGTGCCTATTTTTCACTTGTTCCAGCAACGATTGCGCTTCTTCCTTCTCTATTTTCTCTTTCATCACGACGTTCCATCCGTCTATGGCTACATCGGTTTGTTCCGCCGTCATCATTAAATAAGTCAATGCATCCGGCTCTTCCACCGCTTCAGCCGGAATGCCGGCAATAAATAGAACAGCAAGAACTATCATCGCAAATTTCCCCATCTTGATCCCCCCGTGCACATATCCTGGTAATCAGTATGCACAGAGAAATCTATAAATATACTTAAGATGGACTTTGCTAGATTATTAGAAAAGGTAAACTAAATTTCCCGACCATTGAACGATATCAAGAAAGAAGCGGCTGACTCCCGTACCGATGGCAATGGCAATAAACAATAAAAAGATCCTTGCCTCCGTAACTCTTCCTTTGCGAATTATCGCCTCGAAGTTCATGCCGAGCATCGCCCGCCAAGTAATATAAATAAATAACAGATGGGAAATGATCCCGATGAAAGCCCATTGACCAAACTGAAACATAGAAACCACCTTTACTAATTTATCACCTTTGTTCGCTTTTTATTCCTAAAGCACATCATTATTATTTGTCACAAACTAATTGATACTTTGCCATGGTTTCTGCAAAAAGTCAACGGCAAAAAGAGGAAATGTCTAAAAAGGGAAATGAAAGAAGATTTTTGTATTACCCGGGAAATATCGACAGCATTACACAGAAAAACGTGCATGCTTCTGTCGATTACAGACAAGATGTACCATTACAGATAGAAAAATCCCAGTATTTACATATCATGATGCAAATACTGGGACTGATTTTATCTATTTGCGACATTGAGTCGGTTTAATGCTCGTTGGAGTGCTAGTTCTGCCCGCAAGCGGTCAATATGCTCTTCGTTGGATTGCAGGCGGCGTTCCGCTCTCTCCTTCGCACGTCTTGCCCTTTCCACATCAATATCTTCCGGCTTTTCAGCAGACTGGGCAAGGATGGTTACTTTATTCGAGCTAACTTCCATTACTCCGCCATTGACTGCCAGCTTCATTTCCTCGTTTCCGCGGACTAGCCGGACAGCAGCAATCGAAAGGGGAGCAACGAGCGGAATATGGTTGGCTAAAATACCAATTTCTCCACTTTCAGCTCTAGCTACAACCATTTCATATTCGTCTTCTAAAACGGGACCACTAGGAGTAACAACACTCACTGTTAGTGTTTTCAATGTAACCCCTCCTAAAGTTTGAGAGGATGGGATAATGCCCGTTCCCCTTAGATTGTCAAACTTGAACGCAATGGGCGTCCAAAACTTCACGATTAGCGCTTACGCTTGCATTTGTTTTGCTCTTTCCACTACTTCGTCGATGGTTCCGACGAGACGGAAAGCATCTTCTGGAAGGTGGTCATGTTTACCTTCTAAAATTTCCTTGAATCCGCGTACTGTTTCTTTAATTGGCACATAGGATCCAGGCTGACCGGTAAATTGTTCGGCAACGTGGAAGTTTTGTGACAAGAAGAACTGAATACGACGGGCACGTGCAACCGTCAATTTGTCTTCATCACTTAACTCGTCCATACCGAGAATAGCGATAATGTCTTGCAATTCACGGTAACGCTGCAATGTTTGCTGTACTTGCGTTGCCACTTGATAATGCTCTTCCCCGACGATTTGCGGGTCTAAAGCACGGGAGGTGGATGCAAGCGGGTCCACCGCAGGGTAAATCCCTTGCTCAGAAAGTTTCCGGTCCAAGTTTGTCGTCGCATCCAAGTGAGCGAAGGTTGTTGCCGGTGCCGGGTCTGTATAGTCGTCGGCAGGCACGTAAATCGCCTGAATGGATGTAACGGAACCTTTTTTCGTCGATGTAATCCGTTCTTGAAGTGCACCCATTTCCGTTGCCAATGTCGGCTGGTAACCAACGGCAGATGGCATCCGTCCTAAGAGGGCGGACACTTCCGAACCTGCTTGGGTGAATCGGAAAATATTGTCGATAAACAAGAGCACGTCCTGGCCTTGTTCATCACGGAAATATTCCGCCATCGTCAGACCAGTTAAAGCAACACGCATACGGGCACCAGGCGGTTCGTTCATCTGTCCGAATACCATGGCCGTTTTGCTAATAACGCCAGAGTCTTTCATTTCAAAGTATAGGTCGTTTCCTTCCCGAGTACGTTCCCCAACTCCGGCAAATACAGAAATACCGCCGTGCTCTTGGGCGATGTTGTTGATCAGCTCCTGGATCAGTACGGTTTTACCTACACCCGCACCTCCGAAAAGTCCGATCTTGCCGCCTTTAATGTATGGCGCAAGCAAGTCAACAACTTTAATTCCTGTTTCCAGAATTTCTGTTTCTGTTGACAAGTCTTCAAACTGAGGCGGTTCCCGGTGAATCGGATCTCTGCGTACATCCGCAGGGATCGGTTCTTCTAAATCGATATGGTCTCCTAATACGTTAAACACCCGTCCTAACGTTGCTTCCCCAACTGGAACAGAAATTGGGCGGCCTAAGTTCGTCACTTCCGCACCCCGGCGCAATCCGTCGGTAGATGCCATGGCGATCGTACGAACCGTATTGTCCCCTAATTGAAGAGCTGTTTCTAAGGTGAGTTCCGTGCTTTCCGCTCCATCTGCTTCGATTTGGACGGTTAACGCATCATATATTTTAGGGAGTTCGCCGTCTTCGAATTTCACGTCGACGACCGGTCCCATAACTTGAGTTACATGTCCTTTGCTCAAAAGAATTCCCTCCTACTTCTTAGATGGAAACATTAGCTACTCCAGCGCTGCGGCTCCGCTGACAATTTCCGTAATCTGTTGTGTAATTTGGCCTTGGCGTGCTCGGTTATAGGATAGCGTTAATGTATCGATAAGCTCCTCGGCATTATCTGTCGCATTGCGCATTGCCGTCATACTCGCTGCGTGTTCACTCGCTTTTCCATCTAGTAATGCACCGTAAATTAAGCTTTCCGCATATTGCGGAAGCAATACTTTCAAAATTTCTTCCTGACTCGGTTCATATTCATAATCACTGTGCATCGCTTTATGTCCGTCCAAGTTTTCAATCGGCAATAGTTTTTTCATCGTCGGCACTTGGGAAATCGCACTGACATAATGATTGTAAATGATGTACAGTTCATCAATTTCTTCGTCGGCATACATTTGAATCGTCGATTGGGCAATGGCTTTAATGTCGGCAAAATGCGGATGGTCGGCAATGCCGAGAATGCTGTTGGAAACCGGAAGTTCCCGTCTCCGGCAGTAATCATACCCTTTTCTTCCCATGACGATAACCGTATACTCGTCTTGGGACTTGTGCCGTTTTTCGATCGTATCTTGCAGCAATTTCAGCACATGGCTGTTATATGCCCCGACGAGACCACGGTCAGAAGTTATAATCAAGTAGCCGGTTTTCTTTACTTCCCTTTTTTCCAGCATCGGGTGGGATACGTCCGGATTGCTGTTCGCAATATGGGAGACGACTTCCTGGATTTTCTCGCTGTACGGTACATAGCCTCTTGCATTTTGCTCCGCCTTGTTCATTTTCGAAGCCGAGACGAGATGCATCGCCGACGTAATTTGTTTCGTCTTCTTCGTCGATTCAATCCGTGCCTTTATATCTCTAAGGGATGCCAAGTTTCTTTCACCACGCTTTCAAAACAGAGGTCAGATGTCAGAAGCCAGAAGCCGGATACCAAATGTCTGATATCTGACTTCCGTCTCCTGGATTCTGCTCTTTTTTTATATCAGCACTTTATTTTTGATTTGATGGCAAGAATGTTTTCTTAAAGGCTTCGATTGCTGCGTTCAATTCCCCTTCATCCGGCAATTGGCCAGTGTCGCGAATCGTTGCGAGCAATTCCGGATGGTTGGAATCCATCCAGTCGTTCATTTCGCTTTCGAAACGCTGGATATCTTCGACAGCAATATCGTCTAGGAACCCTTTTGTCAATGCGTAAATAATCATGACCTGTTTTTCTACTGCCAACGGCTTGTGCAGCCCTTGTTTCAGCACTTCCACTGTACGTTCCCCGCGGTTCAGCTTCGCTTGAGTTGCTTTATCCAAGTCGGAACCGAATTGGGAGAATGCTTCCAATTCACGGTAGGATGCCAGGTCAAGACGCAGGGTACCTGCAACCTTCTTCATCGCTTTAATTTGCGCGTCTCCACCTACCCGGGATACGGAAAGACCAGGGTTAATCGCCGGACGCACACCGGAGAAGAACAGATCCGACTGCAAGAAAATTTGCCCGTCTGTAATGGAAATAACGTTTGTCGGAATGTAGGCAGAGATGTCTCCTGCTTGAGTTTCAACGAACGGCAATGCGGTTAAGGAACCGCCGCCTTTCGCGTCACTTAATTTCGCAGCCCGCTCCAAGAGACGGGAGTGCAAGTAGAATACATCCCCAGGGAAGGCTTCACGGCCTGGAGGACGGCGTAATAACAGGGAAAGCTCACGATAAGCTACCGCTTGTTTTGATAAGTCATCATAGACAACTAATACGTGCTTTCCGTTATACATGAATTCTTCACCCATTGCTACACCGGCATATGGTGCGAGGTATAGCATTGGAGCAGGATCGGAAGCTCCCGCTGCTACAACGATGGTGTAATCCATGGCGCCGTATTTGCGCAGCGTTTCTACCGTGCCGCGAACCGTTGATTCTTTTTGTCCGATGGCAACGTAGATACAAATCATATCTTGGTCTTTTTGGTTAATGATTGTGTCGACAGCGATTGTCGTTTTTCCTGTTTGCCGGTCACCGATGATCAATTCCCGCTGACCGCGTCCGATTGGAACGAGGGCGTCAATCGCTTTAATCCCTGTTTGTAAAGGCTCTTTAACCGACTGACGGTCCATAACACCTGGAGCTGGAGATTCAATCGGGCGGGTTTTCCCTGTTTCAATTGGTCCTTTTCCGTCAATTGGCTGACCAAGCGGGTTTACAACCCGGCCGAGAAGCTGTTCGCCAACCGGCACTTCCATAATTCTTCCTGTGCGGCGTACTTCATCGCCTTCTTTAATATCTGTATATGGTCCTAAAATAACGATACCGACGTTCGATTCTTCCAAGTTTTGGGCAAGACCCATTACTCCGTTGGAAAACTCAAGAAGTTCCCCGGCCATTGCATTGTCCAGGCCATGGGCACGCGCAATTCCGTCCCCGACTTCGATAACCGTTCCAACGTCACTTACTTCGATGTCCGCATCATAATTTTCAATCTGCTGCTTTATCAGTGTACTGATTTCTTCCGCATTAATGCTCATCGCCTTTCACCCCTATCCTTATATGTTTGCAGTTACGATATTACGCTCGATGCGCTTCAATTTCCCGCTGATGCTTCCGTCGTAAATCGTGTTGCCGACACGAATCTTCACTCCGCCGATTAATGTCGGGTCGACGAGGTTGATGATGTTCAGCGCGTTTTTGTTCAGCTTTTTCGCCAGCGAATCTTGCAGTTTCAGCTTTTCATCATCTGTGAGCGGTCGTAGCGAATACACTTGCGCATCCACGATGCCCTTCTCTTCCTTCACCATTTTTGAAAATTCATCAATTACGGCAGGAATGATGGCGGTGTGGTGGCGTTCCACCAACAGTTTTATCGTATTGACAACGTCTTTCTGCAAACCTTGAAATGCATCTTGAATCAGTTGTTTTTTCTTCGCTTTGCTGACCCCGGGATGGGTTAAGAATTTGTTCAGCTGTTCGTTGCCCGCAAACACTTCACGGACAACGGCAAATTCCTCCATAAATTTATCTAAAGTCAGCTTTTCTTGTCCGAGCTGGAAAAGAGCATCTGCGTAACGTTTTGCAACTACTATACTCATCGCTCTTCTCCTACCTCTTTAATGTACTCTTCAATCAGTTTTTCCTGATCTTGTTCGCTAATTTCCTTTTCGATTACTTTGCTTGCAATCATGACAGACAAGGAAGCAACTTGCGCCTGCAATGCCTGAATGGCTTTTTCTTTTTCGTTTTGAATTTCAGCCTGTGCTTGTTCTTTTATGCGCTCTGCCTCGTTTCTGGCAGCTTCGATAATGGCTTGTTCTTGTTTCACAGCCGTATTTTTGGCATCTTCGATCATTTTCTGTGCTTCTTGTTTCACTTGATTTAATTGTGTTTGCGCTTCTTTGGCAGCTGCTTCTGCCTCTTTCCGGCTTTTCTCGGCAGCTTCAATTTCACCTGCAACATATTCTTCCCGCTTTTGCATCATGTTCATGACCGGGCCCCATGCGAATTTTTTCAGCAAAAGGAGCAATACGACGAAGAAGAATAATTGAACAAGCATATCGCCTACATACAATCCACCAAGTGAAGCATATATTAATGAATTCTCAGCTAATCCTGGCACAGAATTCACTCCTTTCACTTAAACGTGGCTAAACGACAGATACTGCTGATGAAAACAACGGCGAAGCTTCTTACCTGAAGATGATCTTCGCCATTATGAAAAGTTCTATAAAATTACATAACCATTAAGGCAATAACAACGGCGATAATTGGCATCGCTTCTACTAGACCAACCCCGATAAACATGGTTGTTTGCAATTGTCCGCGCAATTCTGGCTGACGTGCAATCCCTTCTACTGTACGACTTACGATTAAACCGTTACCAATACCAGCACCTAGTGCCGCTAAACCTACTGCTAATGCTGCTGCTAAAGCTCCCATAATATGAAATCCTCCTCAATAATTTTTATTAGTTTTTTATTCATCCAAGTTTTAATAGCTTTCCTATTAAAACTGGCTAGAAACAGTATTAATGTTCTTCACTTACTTTATGGGAAATATACACCATGGAAAGCATCGTGAAGATAAATGCCTGAATTCCTCCGATAAACACACTAAATCCTTGCCATGCGAGGAATGGAATGGCTCCGCCAATAAATCCTAAAGCTCCGCTCGTTGTCAGTCCGACAAGCAATGCTAAGAGCACTTCTCCGGCATAAATGTTACCGAATAGACGCAAGCCGAGTGTTAACGTATTAGAAAACTCCTCAATCAGTTTGATCGGGAATAGGAGTGGCAGCGGTGTAAAATAATCTTTTACATACGCTTTTCCGCCACGCAATTTAATACCATAGAAATGGGAGAGGACGATGACCATCATTGCTAACGTTAACGTTAGCCCCGGGTCAGCGGTCGGCGATTTCCACCAAACATCTCCTCCGACAACCCCATTCGTAATAACACCAAGCATATTTCCTACTAAAATATAAGAAAATAGCGTAATGGCTAACGGCAGAAATAGTTTTCCCGTCTTCCAGTCCATCGTGTCATTGATGATGCCCTTGATGAAATCGAGCACCCATTCCATGACATTTTGTCCACCGGTTGGTTTCATTTCCAGTTTCCTTGCACCAAGTACGCTGATGACAAACACGATGAGAGAAGTAACGATAATCATAAAAACATTGGACAAGTTAAAATCCAACCAACTGATCCCAAAGACATCCTCTACAATTGGTGCAGTATGATCCAAGTCTATCACCCCTTTGCATTGTATTTGCTAGTCGGCCATGGCAATTATAGCTTTACAGGTTTTTCTTATCTGTGATGGATTTTACAAAGAAGTCAAATCCAATGACGACATAAGCTGCCAAAATCCCTATGCCCACAGCCAAAATATGGAAGTAATCCGGGAATCGGAGTGCAATAAGAATCGCCACTGCTACGGCAGCAAGTCGCGAGAAGGAACCTAATCCTCCTCTCGCCTTTCCTGTTGTAAGCGCGGCGTTTCCTAAATCAACAATCTTTCGCTGCAGCAACCAATGATTATAGAAACTTACCACTGTACCGAGAATGAGCCCGTTGAAAACTTCAGTATAGGGAGTAAATCCGGCTCCTAAAAAAAGCAGCGCCAATAAATAAAGCATCCATTTTTGGTGACGTCGAATCATCTGCTTGTATTCCTGCATATCTACTCTCCTGCTTCTCCGGTAGAGGTAAGTTCAATCCATGGCAGAACAGCTTTCGTCCTTGCTAAATCAGTGGAAAATGTGAGGAATTGAAGTGAAAATCGTATGTAAATTGCAAATTGTTTTTGGTGAAAACCTTCTCATCCCACACTAAGTTAGTTTACCGTGCCAAAACACCGTTGTCAATCGGTTTAGTATAGTCTGTCGAAATAAATCGGGCAAGCATTTTTTGCACGGAAAAAACATTAATTCCAACCACATTGCTTAGATTTAGCGAAGGACTTTACCTATCATTATAAAGGAAGAAACTATTCAGATTTTGACATTTTTGTGACATCGGCTTTAAAGAAAAAATTACCAAAAAGAGCAAGCCTGTCCGGCCTGCCCTTTTCTATTCGGGAATGTGAACTTTTGTTTCAAAAAATTCTTCTGTGCCGTCAGCAAGGGTGATCCGGACGATGGCAATGTATGACCCAGGGGGACCCGCATCTTTTCGGGAAATCGTTCCTTCGTTCATTCCGATGTGCAAATCTTCCATTGTGAGCAAAGTACGTACGTGAACGAGGGTTCCCGGTTCGTACAAGTTTACTTCTGCCTTTGGTATTTCCTCTGCTGCATACATCCGGTAAATAAAGGTGTCATCGGAAAGAGACTGCAAGGAAAACTCAAAGCCCATCGCTTTCGGGTAATCTGCCGTTTCATTTATAAATAAGTAAGGCAGCGGATACGTATTGTCGCCTTCCGATAAATAGAGCCAGCCCCGATGGATCCCTTTTTCCAGCTGCTGGGTCGTGACACTTAGGGTAATGGGGACGGTTTTTTTCTCATGTTTCTTCACGGTAAAACTCATCGGCAATTTCCAAGCATACCCTTTTTCTTTTTTCGGAACGTGAAATCGGTATTCCCGGTCCTCATTGCTTCGGTTTTCGATGTCAATTTCAATCGTATGTTCCTCGCGATACTGTTCGATGCGGCCAAATTCTAGCTTTTTATTGTAAATAATGGTAGGGGCGTTTGCCGCTTCTTCCGCCTGTACGATGCCATTTCCCTGCACCGCCGGGTCCATTAGTTCACCATCTACCGTTTCCAAAGGGATGGCAGTCGTTTCCAGGGCGCTGTAAATTTCATCTACCGTCCAATCCGGATGGGCTTCTTTTAGGAGAGCGATGACGCCG
The DNA here is from genome assembly GCF_014637175.1 of Compostibacillus humi. Lineage (GTDB taxonomy): Bacteria > Bacillota > Bacilli > Bacillales > Amphibacillaceae > Oceanobacillus > Oceanobacillus humi. The sequence continues at coordinate 46,299 of NZ_BMEV01000008.1, forward strand.
GCTACGTGAGGGGCGGCCATGCTCGTCCCCTGCAAAGCCTGGTAACCGTTGGGCACTGTACTTAAAACATTCGTTCCCGGCGCAACAATGTCCGGCTTTATTTGCCAATTGACCGTTACCGGCCCCCGGGAACTGAATGGAGCAATCGTCACATCCGCATCTTCATACACTGTTTTCAGCATCGTATCCTTTTTCTGGATATTTTCAAAAAGCCATTCCCCGTCTTCCTTTGTGACCATGGCGACAGGAATCGTAACCGGATCATCTGCGTTTTGCACGGAGCCTTGAATCATATTTTCTTCATTGTTGGCAATAATGACGGCGTCTGCTCCTAATGATTCCGCCTTTTTCGCCATTTCGTAAAATGGAACCTCTCCCCGGGAAAGGAGGGCGATTTTCCCGTGTAAATCACTAGGCTTCTTTCCATCGACAACTGGGGAAGAGGGATGGACGTCCCAAGAAACAGAGCCGTGCATGATATGGAGCGGAATTTTTTTCTTATGTAAGCTTTCGTATAAGTAAGGAATTTTCCTCGGATGCGTCGATGCGCCGACAGATATCGCCTTTGCCGCCGTTGCCGGGGAACCTACTGTCCACAAATCCGGGCCGCTGTTGCCGTTGGCGATGACAACCGGAATTCCCAATTCCACCGCTCTGTTTACTGCTGTGCTCGTCGGATAATCGGGTCCGTTTACCGAATTCCCCAAGGATAAATTGATAACATCGGCTCCGTCTTCCACCGCCTGCTCCAGCGCGGCGATAACTTGGATGGACGTCCCAACCCCACCAGGACCGAGGGCGCGGTAGGCGTAAATTTCGGCATCGGGGGCCACCCCTTTTAGATCGCCATTGGCGGCAATAATGCCTGCTACATGGGTTCCGTGGGAAGTTGGAATGCCTTCTTCGGGCAGCGTCTCCATCGGGTCATCGTCGAGATCGACTAAATCATAGCCAGACTGATAGTTTGTTTTTAAATCAGGATGTTCGTAGTCGATTCCCGTATCGATAACGGCAACTTTCACCCCTTTTCCCGTATAGGCAGTCGAATTGAAAGCATGGGGCCAGACGAAATCCTCTTTTTTTAGCTTTTTCATCTCTTCTACCGTCATCGGCTGATACGTTTGCGGAACTTCATACGCTTGCACCGGATGCATCGCTTTAATAAAGTGCAAAGCCTCTATTTTTTTCAATTTATCTTTTGTTCCTTGTAATGCCAGCCCTTTAAAAAGCCGGTCATAAACGGCAACGACTTCGATAAACGGATGATACATACGCAAATATTCCTCGTGTTCCCGGGGGTCCCCTTCCACTTCAATAATTATCGACTGCACGTCTTCCTTTCCTTGGACAGCCGCTGCTGGCAGAAGGGCGACAATGAACATAAAAGCAACCAAAAGTGCACGCATCCGTATCTCTCCTTTATGCTATGTAGTTTGGGAAAAAGACTGAGGATTTATGCATTGGCATGAAGGCAGCGGTCGTAAATGAGGGACTATGCATTGGCATGAAGGCGATGGTCGAAAGCACGGGGATTATGCATTGGTATGAAGGAGGCGGTCGTAAATGAGGGATCCTGCATTGACATGAAGGCAGCGCGGCGGTCGTAAATACGGGGACTATGCATTGACATGAGAGCAGCGGTCGTAAATGAGGGATCCTGCATTGACATGAAAGCGGCGGTCGTAAATGAGGGATTGTGGTGCCGATTTTGCTATGCTGGCTTCAGGGCATTTCTATGAGCTCTTTTAATCCAGATTTCTGCTCCAATTGGGCTTTAGAGCGCCTCTATAAGCACTTTCAAAAGCATTTTCCGCTCCAATTGGGCTTTAGAGCACTTCTATGAGCACTTTTAAACCCGATTTCCGCTCCAATTGGGCTTTAGAACGGTTCTATGAGCACTTCCAAGCTCAATTTCCGCTCAAAACGGACTTTAGAGCGCCTCTATGAGCACTTTTTAGCCCGATTTCCGCTCCAAACGGACTTTAGAACGGTTCTATAAGCACTTTTTAGCCCTATTTCCGCTCCAAACGGGCTTTAGAATGGTTCTATGAGCACTTTTAATCCCGATTTCCGCTCCAATTGGGCTTTAGAACGGTTCTATGAGCACTTTTTAGATAAAGTCCATATAATTGTGTAAAAAGAAAGGTCATCCTTTCATGACCCATGTTACAATGTTTTCGACCAAGAAAATTAGAAACATGGAGGTATGAAAAGATGACCCAAATTCATATTACTATAAATTTAGGAGCACTTAAAGAAAAATAGAGCACCGTTATTGGCATTTTTCCGACTCTATTGTTCTATAAAATATTTTTCCTACAGCACGACTCCCGCTCCTCCGCCTGCAGTTGAATATATAAAAATAGAGTGCCGCTGCCAGCACTCTATTTTTACATCATCACTATCCTATTTTTTCGTGAAGTGCTCGATGATTGCATCGGCAATACGCATCGAGGCTTTTCCGTCACCATACGGATTGGAAGCTTTCGCCATTTTTTCATGGGCTTCTTTATCCGTTAACAGTTCGTTGGCTAAGTTAAAAATCGTATCTTCATCAGTTCCGGCAAGCTTCAGCGTTCCGGCTTCAATTCCTTCCGGCCGCTCCGTCGTATCACGAAGGACCAATACCGGAACTCCCAAGGAAGGCGCTTCTTCCTGCACCCCGCCGGAGTCGGTCAAAATAATATGGGACCGGGCGGCAAAGTTATGGAAATCGATGACACCAAGCGGGTCAATCAGCTGAATCCGGTCGTTGTTGCCTAAAATTTCATTCGCTGTCTCCCGTACTGCCGGATTCAGATGGACCGGATAAACGATATGGATGTCATCGTGTGCTTCAGCAAGCCGGTGGATGGCCCGGAACATTTGCTGCATGTTTTCCCCTAAGTTTTCCCGGCGATGGGCGGTCATCAGCACAAGACGTTTATCACCAATAGCATCTAATATCGGATGACGGTAATTTTCATCCACCGTCGTCTTCAAGGCATCGATCGCCGTATTTCCAGTCACATAAATGCGGTCTTCCGGCTTATTTTCGTTTAATAAATTTTGTTTCGATTTTTCCGTCGGCGCGAAATGAAGGTCGGCCATGGCTCCGGTCAATTGCCGGTTCATTTCTTCCGGATAAGGCGAGTATTTATTCCAAGTTCTTAAACCTGCTTCCACATGACCGATTACAATCTGGTTATAAAAAGCGGCTAAAGACGCGGCAAAAGTGGTCGTCGTATCGCCATGGACAAGGACAATATCCGGATTTGTCTTTTTCATTACCTCATCCAGGCCTTCCAGCGCCCGGGTTGTAATTTGCGCCAGCGACTGGCGTTCTTTCATAATATTTAAATCAAAATCCGGGGTAATGCCAAACACGTCAAGCACCTGATCGAGCATTTCCCGGTGCTGAGCCGTTACGGTAACGATCGTTTCAAATTCAGACGATCGTTTATTTAATTCTAAGACGAGGGGCGCCATTTTAATCGCTTCCGGCCTTGTCCCGAAAATCGTCATTACTTTAATTTTCTTCTGCAAAATCGTGTCACTCCATCCTAAAGATTTTCCTAATACTCATCTCCATTGTACCGTTTCCGTAAAAATTTACCATGAATATTAGGTGAACTTATGTCCAAATGCCTGCAACCCCGTTACTTTGTGCCAAACAGCCGGTCACCGGCATCGCCTAAGCCTGGAACGATATAACCGCGTTCATCCAGTTTTTCGTCCAAGGCAGCTAAATAAATGTCCACGTCCGGATGTTCCTTTTGCACTAATTCGACTCCCTCCGGAGCAGCGATCAGGCACATAAGGCGGATGTGCTTCGCTCCCCGTTTTTTCAACGAATGGATGGCGTCGTTGGCAGACCCTCCTGTAGCCAGCATCGGGTCAATGACGATCAGTTCCCGCTCTTCAATATCGCTAGGTAATTTTATGTAATATTCCACCGGTTTTAACGTTTCCGGATCCCGGTATAATCCGACATGACCTACCTTTGCTGCCGGAATCAGTTTGCGCATGCCGTCCACCATTCCGAGTCCAGCCCGCAAAATCGGCACCAAACCTATTTTTTTGCCGGCAAGCACTTTCGCTTTTGCTTTCGTTACCGGCGTCTCCACTTCTGTTTCCTGTAACGGCAAGTCCCGGGTAATTTCAAAAGCCATTAACATTGCCACTTCATCGACAAGTTCGCGAAACTCTTTTGTTCCCGTATTTTTGTCCCGTATATGTGTCAGTTTATGCTGAATTAGCGGATGGTCAAATACAAATACATTTCCCATATTACCGAACAGCTCCTTTATTTATTTATCTCTCAAATTGTACTGGAAAAAGGTAGTCCTTTCAAGTGAGGGAAAAGAATGATCGAAAACCTGTCATAAATATAGGTTTCCCTTCCAAATAAAATATGCACAACAAGGAGCTGTACGACCTTCCTTCACTTCTACTATAAAAAAATAGTAGCACAAACCTTGGCCTAGGTCTGTACTACTTTTCTATTTCCATCAGGAAGGGATTAAATCGGTATATAACGGGAATCTTTCCGTTAATGCGCTTACCCGCGCTTTTGCTTCGTTCAGCACTTCTGTATTTTCATGGTCTTTTAAGACGTTCGCAATAATTTCGGCAATTTCTTTCATTTCTTCTTCTTTAAATCCGCGGGTCGTTACCGCTGCCGTACCGATACGGAGACCGCTCGTCACAAATGGGCTTTCCGTATCAAACGGAATGGTGTTTTTATTCGTCGTAATGCCGACTTCATCCAATACGTGCTCTGCTACTTTTCCTGTTAACTGAAGAGGGGTTACGTCAACAAGCATGAGATGGTTATCCGTACCGCCAGAAACGATGCGCAACCCTTGTTCCGTTAATGCGTCACTGAGCGCTTTGGCGTTTTTGACAATTTGCTCCTGATATGCTTTAAAATCGTCGGACAATGCTTCTTTCAAGGCAACGGCTTTTGCTGCAATAATATGCATGAGCGGACCGCCCTGTATGCCAGGGAAAACAGATTTATCGATTTGTTTCGCATATTTTTCTTTGCATAAAATCATGCCGCCCCGAGGACCACGCAATGTTTTGTGGGTTGTCGTCGTCACAAAATCTGCATACGGAACTGGATTTTGGTGCAATCCAGCTGCCACAAGTCCGGCAATATGGGCCATATCCACCATGAGATAGGCACCTACTTCATCTGCGATTTCCCGGAACTTGGCAAAATCAATTTTGCGGGAATAGGCGCTGGCACCAGCAACAATCAGTTTCGGCTTCACTTCTTTCGCTTTTGCCAAAACATCGTCATAATCGATTTGTTCCGTTTCTTTATCAACACCATAATCAACAAAATTATACAATTTACCGCTAAAGTTGACCGGGCTCCCATGGGTTAAGTGTCCGCCATGGCTTAAGTTCATGCCGAGCACAGTATCGCCAGGCTCTAAAATAGTAAAGTAAACGGCCATATTTGCTTGAGCGCCGGAATGAGGCTGCACGTTCGCATGTTCCGCACCGAACAGTTCTTTTGCCCGGTCGCGAGCCAAGTTTTCTGCCACATCCACGTATTCACAGCCGCCATAGTAGCGTCTGCCTGGGTAGCCTTCCGCATATTTATTCGTTAATACCGAACCCATTGCTTCCATCACTGCCCGGGAAACAAAGTTTTCGGAGGCGATCAGCTCAATTTTATTTTGCTGACGGTCCCTTTCCTCTTTAATTGCCGCAAATAATTCTGGATCTTGCGTTTTGATATGTTCCATTCACACGTCCCCCTCTGCATAAATTTCAACATGTTGTAAAAATTCTCTCTACTTCATTGTATCGGTTAATAGCGAAAAAAGAAACCGTAAACATATAAATATTTTCTGCATTCCGCTCGACCTTGGCAGCGGCCCACTGCACCCTTCTTTTATGATCTCGTACTCTCGTAATTCGCCCTCCGTCCCCCGATAAGTTTCGGTCTCGTGTAGGCTGCTGTTACCCGGGCGTTTTTCACGAATTTTTTGCTTAAACGAAACGGAACAGCTACATGCTTCAAATGCATGCCGATTAACGTTTCGCCGATATCCATTCCCGCATCCGCCCGAATAAATTCCACCACAACCGGGTCTTCCAAATGTTTATACGCGTAAGAAGCCATGGAGCCGCCGGCATTTGGCACGGGAACGACCGACACTTCCTCCAGCTGAAACCTTTCCATCGTTTCCCTCTCCACGACAAGCGCCCGGTTTAAATGCTCACAGCATTGGAAGGCGAGATGTATTCCTGTTTTTTCTTTCAATTTTTTGACAGCATCAAACACGATAGCTGCCACCTGCTCGCTTCCTGATGTTCCGATCCGTTCCCCGAAAATTTCACTCGTGGAACAGCCGAGGACGAAAACATCCCCTTTCTTTAAATGATCACTTTTTATAAAATCTTCAACAACCGTGTCCATATCTTTTTTAATCGTTTCCATATTTGCCACCTCCACATATTAGGATAGCCAAGCCTTAAATTAGGCTTGGCCATTTTCTTCTTCATTCGGGTCTTCTTCCTTATGTTCTGCAAAGCGGAATTGTCTAATCTGTTCTTTTAAGTTTTTCGCCTGTTCTTCAATTTCAAAGGCGAGGGCATCCACTTCGTCAATCGTTGCCACCTGCTCCTGGATGGATGCATTCACTTCCTCCGTACCTGCCGACGTTTCTTCCGCAATGGCTGCGACTTCCTGGGATTGACGGACCGTATCTTGAATCGACTCCAGCTGCTTTTCTACGAGTCCGGTTATTTCGTCGATTTCCGATGCTACTTCTTCAACGGATGTTGCCATATGTTCAATCGTCACGTTCGTTTCTGCGCCTTTTTCCGATTCTTCCTTGGCAAAGGTGACATTGTCCGTAATTTTCCGGACGACTTCCTGGACGTCTTCTTGAATGGCCAAAATTAACTCCGATATCCGCTGTACATTTTGCGCACTTTGATCGGCAAGTTTCCGGATTTCTTCAGCGACGACGGCAAATCCTTTCCCGTGTTCCCCGGCCCGGGCGGCTTCAATGGACGCATTTAACGCGAGCAAGTTCGTCTGTTCGGCAATTTCCCCGACCATCGTAATAATCGACTCCACCTGCAAGGCGTTTTGCCGCAAATGATCGACGCTTTCGAGGGAAATTTCCTGCTCTTCCGCCAGCTTTTGAATTCCCGAGACTAATTGATGCACCGTTGCTTTGCTCGTCTCCAATGTTTCCAGCATTTTCTCAGATTTGTCCTTTGACTGGCTCGCTTTCTGCTGGACATGTTTCGCCAGTTCCGTTGCCGTTTCCACCGCTTCCGCCGTAAACTGAATCGCTTCCGAGGAACTTTCCGCACCTTTGGAAATTTCATCGATGGAAGTCCCAATCATGGCGGCATGCTGTGCTGCGCTGCTGGATGCTTCTTTCATTCGCAATACGCTTTCATTTGTCTTTTCGAAGTTTTCGTTAATGTTGTAGACGATTTTATTCAAATTCGTCAGCATCGTCTGAAAGGACAAGTAGAGTGCGCGAATTTCATCGTCCGATTTCGGAATCGTCACCGTCTGGTCTAAATTCCCTTCTGCCGCCTCAGAAGCAATTTTTTCCAGCCGCTCCAGCGGTTTCGTTATGACGAAAGCAGCAAAGTAAGCTAAAATCCCAGACCACATAATTCCGAGGGATAGGGTAATAATCGTAAACCATTCGAACGAAATTTGTATGTAAGGTGTAATCCAATCATAAAGAATATAAAGCCAAAAAGCACTCGTTCCGTACGTAATTAGTGCCAATATTGTTGTAAAGAGGACTAATTTTAATCGCAGGCTAAATCGGTATTTTTTCTTTTTCATCCTTCTGACCTCCGCTTCGGCTAAGGCTTCATTTTTTTCACGAGTTCTTCAATGTATTCATCCAGTTCTTCCAGCGTTTCCCGATATACTTGAACATCACCGCCAAAGGGATCGGTAATATCGTAGTCAGCTAATGCCGTTTCCAGCTGGCCGACGTTTTCTCCATCCTTGTCCCGATATTCATTTGCTTCATGTAAGGACCGTTTATCTTCTATGTCTGCATCGTTATTTTCCATATTTTTCCATGTTTCTTCATCCGACTCGATGACAAATTCCTTTAACGTATAATATTTATGCTGATGATCAGGAAATTCCCGGATTAATGCTTGCTTATGGCCGGTCGTCATCGTTAAGACGAGATCGGACCATGTTAACAGTTCAGCGGTAACCGGCTGAGATTCATGGTTTAACGCAATATCCCTTTCCGCCATTACTTGAATCGCCTTCTGATTCGCACTTTCCTTATGGCCGGCAAAAATTCCCGCAGACTGCACTTCCAGATTCGGCATTTTATGCTTTAACAGCGCTTCTGCCATCGGACTTCGGCACGTATTCCCTGTACAGACGAATAGAATCTTCATGTAACGTCCTCCATTACTTGTTATCTAAGTAAAATATACCATATTTAGCGCCTGAGATGCTAAACAAATTATGATAATAATGGAGAATTTCAGAGAATTTTTTATTTGTCCCTTGCATTTCATCATTGCAACGGACGAAACGCGGTAAGATAAGGCAGCTTTGACGGGTTGTCATGCATCTCTTAGAAATTTATTGAATTCGTGTTACAGACAGCAAAAAAGCGATAATCGTTTAGACTATCGCTTCCTTTCCATCATTGATCCGAAGGCAGCTCTTCTTTTCCTTCCGAGTGTTCGGGTTAGGCATAACTTCGATTCATCAGCACGATTCTCCAGCCGTCAGGGTCTTCGATTGTAATTCCTTTTTCCTTCCAGTAGGCATTTTCCGGTTCCACTTCGGTATAGCCCATTTGTTGCAACCGTTGATATACTTTCGTTATTTCACTTTTATCCTCAATATAGAAAACTAACAAATTATCTTTCGTTGGTGCAGGACATGGACTTCCATTAATATGGCGGGTGAATTCCAAGTGATAATGTACATCGGGCAGTCCGATAATTACCCCCTCGTATCCCCTATTTCCTTTAAACCTTTCAATGATTCTAAGACCTAAACCATTCACATAAAAATCAATGACCTCTTCAAACTTATCTGTCGGTCTTGCAATTCGAACTTGCGCTGCGGTAAAATCTTGGAATTCCATTGCTTTATCCTCTCTTTTCTATGAAAAATTCTGCTCTTAAAAAGCAGTATTCGCCAACCGGCAAAAATACAGTACCCTGCCCACAGTAAGTTAAGCTTTCGTTTAAGAAATCAGCATGGCAATGCCAAGCCCGCATAGAATGCTCCCGCCCAGCATTTCGCTGTAAACGCCTAAAAGTCCCCGCACTTTTCGTCCGATTAACAGTCCGGACCAGGTCATACACGTGCTGCAAATACCGAAGAGCAGGACGGCGACTATCGCTTTCACTTGAGACATGCCGAGGCTTAAACCGACGGAAAAGCTGTCGAGGCTGACGGTAAAAGCTAGGAGCACGAGCCCGGCGCCGACGGGGGACAGCCGATCATTCGTGTCAGGAAACAGGGCATGGATAATCATCTGCAAACCGATGGCAATAATAATGCATGCGCCAACAATTGCGGTAAAACTGCCAATTTGACTAGAAATAATCTTGCCGAGGTAAATCCCTAATAACGGCATCACAATATGAAATACCCCGATTATAAAGCCAATGATGGCGATCCGCTTTAGCCGAAGCTGGAGCATTCCCATGCCTAAACTGACGGAAAAAGCATCCATTCCAACGGCAAAAGCGATCATTAATAAGGAAAAAAATTCACCAATGACATATTGTGCCATACGTATCCCCCTAGGACATGCTTATTCAATATATGCATGTCCAAAGGAGATTATGTTGAAAAGGTTCGGTCATATTCCTTTTTCCACATCCTTGTGGATAAGCCGATTAATCAGCCGCGGTTAAAGTGTTGCTTGCTGCTTTTCGGAGGCGGTTCATAATCGCCTGGCCAATCCCTTCTTCCGGAAACGTTTCACAGAGAATCAGGTCATAATCGCCTTTTTTAAACGTGCGCAAGCCTTCATACAGACGGGCGGCAATTTCCGCCAAATCTTCCCCTAACGGATATAGGGCATCGCCTTCCAGCTGGGAGCACGTCATTGTGCTTGCGAGCACTGCCACCTTCAGTCCTGCTTTCCGTTTTTTATCGATCAGCTTTTGCAAGACAGAAGGTCCCCCTTCCACAAGCCATAAAGGGATTTCGGGAGCATAATGACGATATTTCATTCCCGGAGATTTCGGTTTTTCCTTTTGATCTGTCAGTCCCGGGTCGATTACGACCGTTCCTGCCACTTCTTCCAGCTGTTCCTTCGTAATGCCTCCTGGTCTTAAAATAATTGGAACGTCGCCGGTGCAGTCGATGACCGTTGATTCAACGCCGACACCAGTTGGGCCGCCGTCAATTAGCCCGGCAATTTTACCTTGTAAATCTTCCCAAACATGGTCGGCAGTCGTCGGACTCGGCTTCCCGGAAATGTTGGCGCTTGGAGCCGCGACGGGCCGGCCTGTTTTTTTCAGCAGCGCAAGCGCCACCGGATGGTCAGGAATTCGGACAGCAACCGTCTCCAGTCCGGCTGTAACATTTTCGGCACATGTTCCATTATCTTTTAAAACATATGTAATCGGCCCCGGAGAATAGGCTTCGATTAACTTTTCCGCATATGGAGGGATATATGTAACTAACTGTTTTAGCTGTTCTATAGTTGCAACATGGGCAATAAGCGGATTATCCTGGGGTCTCCCCTTCGCCCGGAAGATGTTATCCACAGCTTGTGGATTTGTCGCATCCGCCCCAAGGCCGTACACCGTCTCGGTAGGGAAAGCAACCGTCTTTCCTTCCTTCAGCATCGCTGCTGCTGCTTCGATGGCTTCGAGAAAATCCGTTTCACCCGTGTTGATCTTCCATCGTATCGTTTTCATGTTCCAACCTCTTTTCTCAAAACTATTGTAGAGGATTCCCTTTATTTACGCAAAATGTTTTTCCGGGGGTGATTTGCCGAAAATAAAAATACCTGTGTACTTTATCCACAGGCAAATCGTTGTTTTTTTCCGATTTTATTTGTAAGCATCGAGAAAATATACACAACTATACACAAGTTTTTAACAAGTTATGCACAATGACTTGTGGATATTGTGCATAAACTTTCGCTAATTGCTAGGACACTTGGTAGTACCACCAGTTTCCCTTCGTTTTCGGCTGCGGGTTGGCGAAGACGTTTTCCCGCTGCAGATGGAATTGCATCGCTTCCAGCAAAATATCCACAATTGGCTGATGGCTGTGCACATACACGCTTTTTGCCTGTTTCGCTTTGGCGAGTGCTAGAATTGCTTCTAAAAGCACCGGCAGTTTATTCGCTTCATTCTTCGTAATGTACAGCTGCTTCAGCCAATACACATCTTCCTTCTCCATCTCGTCTAACACAAAACATCCTGCGATGTGATCCTTTACAGAGACGATATAGCCTTTCTCCTCTAGCACTTCTGAATCGAGGGTTTCGTTTTGCTGCAAAAATTCCTCCAACTGGCCGCTTGGCACTTCATTTGCGCGCATAATTTGCAAGATTTCCCTCACCCCATTTCTATCATCTGTTTTTTCTTTCTAGTATTTTATGCGATTATCGCAAAACTATGACCAGCCAAATAATTCAAAGAGAAAAAATTTCACTTTCGGTTTTTCCTCTTCCTTTTCTTTTTCCTCCTCCTCTTTCTCTTCCTCGTCCAGCTCCTGTTCTTCTGCACTGACGGTGCTCCCGAAGGAAAAATCTAAAAAGCAGAGAGGCGGAAAGAGGACACACCACCAGTTGGAGCCTTCTCCTTCTCCGATCGTAATCAGAATCGCTTCATACTCCCCTTGGGGATAGAGGAAATTATCATAAATTTTTGCCGGGAACAGAATATTTTTACCGTACTCTACCGTGAAGCTGTCCGCTGCTCCTTCTTGTTCCAGCACTTCCCCGACTACCGCTTCCACTTCATCGATATTGTTTTCAATCAAGTTCCTCGCTTCTTCGATGTCCGTCATATGGGCAACCCAGGAAGTGACTTCCTCGTTCACCCGGTCCCTCACTAACCGTTTAATCGCCTGGTCTTCCTCGCTGTCGCTATTGGCCAAAATGCGCAGGCGGATTGCTTCATCCGGAATGACTTGATAATCATATTCTCCCTCGTCTGTGGAAAATCCTTCTATCGGCATCATAAACATAAAGATAAGTGCAATCCATAAAAAAATTACTAGTTTCTTCACCGCAACTTCCCCCATACCGTCATTTTAGTTTTCAGTATGGACAAGAGTTTCGGCTTTTAAACTAGCAATCTACTATTTTCTATATGAAATTTTCTGGCTTAGTCTTCTTTTAGACGCGCAAGAACAATCCGGTCCTTGCCGTTTATGTCTTGTTTGATTTCGGTTTGGGCACGAGGTAAGGTGTGCTCAAGCATCGCTTTCACCGCTTCCCCTTGGGTATGGCCGATTTCGAAAGCAATTGCTCCGTCCGCCTGAACGACGGCTGGCAAATCACGGATAATGTTCCGGTAGGCGGCAAGGCCATTTTCCTCGGCAAAAAGCGCAAGGGAAGGATCAAACTGTGTGACCGTGTCGGAAAGCTCATCCGCTTCTTCCGGCGCTATATAGGGCGGATTGGACACGATAATGTCCGCTCTTATCTTTTTCGCAATAAGGGGTCTCAGGAAATCCCCTTGGATAAAACAAACGTTTGATTCGAGACGTGCTGCATTTTCTTTCGCTACGTGAAGGGCTGCTTCCGAAATATCCGTCGCTATAACGGTTGCCTGCTCCAATTCCAAGGCAAGAGTCACGGCAATGGCGCCGCTTCCTGTTCCGACATCAACGATCGTGAGCGGCCCATTTTTGCTGCGGGCAATGGCAATAACCTGTTCGACCAGCTCTTCCGTCTCCGGCCGGGGAATTAGCACATCGGGATTGACGGTAAATTTTCGCCCGTAAAAATATTCATAGCCAAGTAGATGCTGAACAGGAATCCCGCTTTCCGCATGTCGCTTAACGTCTTCTTCAAAGGCAGCGACAACTTCCGGCGCCGCCTCATCCCGCATCATGGCAAAAAATTGCGCCCGAGATACCCCCAGGTGATGCTGCAGAAGAATTTCTGCCACTTTTTCTTCCCGGTGACGCTGCTGTAAAAAAAGCGAAGCCCGTTTCAGGACTTCGTACACTTTTTCCGTCATTCTTTTTCACCTATTTGCTCCAGCTTTTTCGTCTGTTCCTCCAGCTGCAGGGCATCGATAATTTCATTCAATTTTCCTTCCAAAATTTGGTCTAACTTTTGAATCGTCAGGCCAATCCGGTGGTCGGTCACCCGGTTTTGCGGGAAGTTATAAGTACGGATCCGCTCGGAACGGTCCCCTGTACCGACTGCTGATTTCCGAGTTTCGTCCAATTCGGCCTGGGCTTCCTGCTGATATTTGTCGTAAATCCGGGCACGAAGCACTTTCATCGCTTTTTCCTTATTTTTAATTTGCGATTTTTCGTCCTGGATGGATACGACAATCCCGGTCGGAATATGGGTGAGACGCACCGCTGACATCGTCGTGTTCACGCTTTGTCCCCCCGGTCCGCTGGAAGCAAACGTATCAACACGGATATCTTTTTCGTTAATTTCCACTTCCACTTCTTCAGCTTCCGGCAGAACCGCAACCGTTGCTGTCGACGTATGGATTCGGCCGCCAGATTCGGTTTCCGGCACCCGCTGCACCCGGTGAGCCCCATTTTCAAACTTCAATTTGGAGTAAGCGCCTTTTCCGGAGATCATAAAAATAATTTCCTTATAGCCGCCGACTCCCGTCGTATGGGCTTCCATCACTTCCGTTTTCCACCCTTGGCTTTCTGCATAGCGGGAATACATCCGGTATAAGTCGCCGGCAAATAGCGCCGCTTCATCTCCCCCGGCTGCACCGCGGATTTCCATAAAGACGTTTTTATCATCATTCGGGTCCTTCGGCAGAAGCAAGATTTTCATCTTATCTTCCAGCGCTTCTTTTCGTTCGGAAAGCTCGGAAATCTCTCCCTTCACCATTTGGTACATTTCATCGTCCAAATCGTCTTCCAGCATTTCCTTCGCATCTTTTAATTCCTGCACGACGGATTTATATTCCCGATAGGCTTCCACTACGTCCTGCAGGCCTGCCTGTTCTTTGGAATATTCCCGTAATTTATTCGTATCACTGACAATTTCCGGGTCACTGAGCATTTCGGTTAATTTATTATAACGGTCTTCTAACGATTGTAATCGTTCTAACATGACGCACACCTCTTTCATTAACAGTATCATTATAGTATACCGCTATATGGATGGTCAAAAAAATTTTTCAAGGTTATGGAGCGTATGCCGCTCCTCTTTGATATCGGCGACTGTCTCCTGGATTTCAGCGTTCCGGAAAATATTTCAGCTTTTCTCCCGATTTATCGAGCGCTCGCAAAAATTTATCAGCTTTTCCCTTTTTATCGGCGCTTCTGAACATTTTATCAGCGTTCCTCCATTTATTTCGGCGGTTCTTTATTTTTTTCGAGTGTTCCTGGAAATATTTCAGCGAAACGCTCTATTTCGGCGCTTTTCCTTGCGATTTCAGCGTTCCGGAAAATATTTCAGCTTTTCTCCCGATTTATCGAGAGCTCGCAAAAATTTATCAGCTTTTCCCTTTTTATCGGCGCTTCTGAACATTTTATCAGCGTTTCTCCAATTATTTCGGCGGTTCTTTATTTTTTTCGAGTGTTCCTGGAAATATTTCAGCGAAACGCTCTATTTCGGCGCTTTTCCTTGCGATTTCGGCGTTCCGGCAAATATTTCAGCTTTTCTCCCATTTTATCGAGCGCTTGCAAAATTTTATCAGCTTTTCCCTTTTTATCGGCGCTTCTGAACATTTTATCAGCGTTCCTCCATTTATTTCGGCGGTTCTTTATTTTTTTCGAATGCTTCTGAAAATATATCAGCGAAACGCTCTATTACAGCCTCCTCCAGTCCATGTCCAAAAGAAAAAGCACCTTACATAGGTGCTTCGGCTGTTTTTTTCCGCTGCAGCGCTGGTTTGTTTGGCACTTCATGGTGGTGGCGGCATCGGGGTTCGTAGGATTCGGTTGCTCCGACTAAAATGACCGGGTCATGGTAGGAAGCCGGTTTTCCGTCAATTAGCCGCTGAGTTCGGGTTGCCGGGGAACCGCAAATCGGGCAAATGGCACTCAGCTTTGTCACCGATTCACTGATTGCCATTAATTTCGGAACGGGTCCAAACGGTTCGCCGCGAAAATCGGTATCGAGCCCTGCCGCAATCACACGGATTCCCTTTTCTGCCAATTCTTCGGCAATTTCAACGATCGTTTCGTCAAAAAATTGCACTTCGTCGATGCCGACGACTTCCGTTCCTTCGTTAATATGATCGTAAATTTCCTCTGCCCGATCGATTGGCTGGGCCGTTATCGATGTTCCGTTATGGCTAACGACAGCGGTATCATCGTAACGATTGTCAATCGTTGGCTTAAACACTTGAATCGATAAATTGGCGTATGTTGCCCGGCGAATGCGGCGAATCAGCTCCTCCGATTTTCCGGAAAACATGCTGCCGCAAATGATTTCAATCCATCCGTTTTGTTTCATCACATGCATTTTGCAAGAACCTCACTTTATTCATACAATATACCTTTCCTAGTTTACCACAACAGGGGACAACTCTGAACAGCATTTTCTTCCATAAAGCAAAAAAGGATGCCTGATAAGCACCCTTTTCTATTCTTACTTCATATTATATTTCTTCTTGAATCGGTCAACACGTCCGCCAACCGTATCCGCTTTTTGTTTTCCAGTATAGAATGGATGAGATGCAGAACTGATTTCTACACGAATCAATGGATACGTATTGCCGTCTTCCCATTCGATAGTTTCATTCGAAGTTCTTGTCGAGCCGCTCAAGAATTTATAATCTGAGCTTGTATCAAGAAATACAACTTTTCTGTACTCAGGATGAATACCTTTTTTCAAGTCTTTCCACTCCTTTTTGCCCTGAATCCTTTGGAAACAGAGTTATTTTAAGAGCCCTTTAAACTCACATATTTGAATTATACCAGTGCGATAATTCAATTGCAATAGCTCCTGGAAAAATTATTTCATGCCTTTTCGCTTCATTTCTTCGTCCATCAGCTGGAAAAATTCTTCATTGGATTTCGTGGATTTCAGCTTTCTTAGGAAGCGGTCGAGGAAATCCGGAGAATCCTGCATCGTTTTGCGGATCGTCCAAATTTTTTCCAAATGGTCTTTCGGTACGAGCAGTTCTTCTTTCCGGGTGCCGGAACGGAGAATGTCGATGGCCGGGAAAATGCGCCGCTCGGCCAGATTCCGGTCCAAATGCAATTCCATATTTCCCGTACCTTTAAATTCTTCATAGATCACGTCGTCCATTCGTGATCCCGTATCGACGAGGGCGGTGGCCAAAATCGTAAAACTGCCGCCTTCTTCAATATTTCTTGCCGCACCGAAGAACCGTTTTGGCCGGTGGAACGCTGCCGGGTCTATCCCGCCGGAAAGGGTCCTGCCGCTTGGCGGAATGACCAAGTTATATGCCCGGGCAAGCCGCGTAATACTGTCCATTAACACGATAACATCCCGCTTATGCTCCACGAGCCGCATTGCCCGCTCCAATACTAGCTCGGAAACGCGGATATGGCTTTCCGGTACTTCATCAAAGGTGGACGATACGACATCGACATCCGGAGAGACAGACCGTTCAATATCTGTAACTTCTTCGGGACGTTCATCGACAAGTAAAATGATGAGTTTCGCATGCGGATGATTTTTCGTAATGCTGTTGGCAATCTGTTTTAACAGCATCGTTTTCCCGGCTTTCGGCGGAGCGACAATCAGTCCCCGCTGCCCAAAACCGACCGGGGTCATCAAATCGATAATGCGGGTCGATAAGTTGGATGCATCGGTTTCCAGTTTCATAAAGCGATCCGGATACAGTGCGGTTAACGCAGGGAAATGGACACGCTCTTTGGCAATTTCCGGGTCTTCGCTGTTTACTGCGTCCACGTGCAATAGTCCGTAATACCGTTCATTTTCCTTTGGAGGGCGGACTTTTCCTGAAACTTTGTCGCCATTCCGCAAATCGAAACGGCGGATTTGCGATGCGGATATGTAAATATCTTCTGCACTCGGCGAATAATTAATCGGACGAAGGAAACCGAATCCTTCGGACGGGATAATTTCTAAAATCCCATCCATGAATAAAAATCCGTCTTTTTCTGCTTGGGCTTTTAAGATGGCAAATATGAGTTCTTTTTTCGTCAGTTTTGCATAGTAGGAAATTTTATATTCCTTCGCTAAAGCATATAATTCCTTTAATGTTAATGTTTCCAATTGAGAGATTGTTAATGTTGACATTTCATCACCACGCCTATTTGTTTTCCATTGCCTCATACAGAAAATAATAGAATTCCGCAACGAACAAATTATTTAGATGTACATTTTTCCATGGAAAAAGTCCTAGAAGAAAGGTAAGATTTTAGGAAGCAGAAGCAGAAGTTTGCGAATGGCCGGCAAAGGAAGGGTTTATTCCATTACCATACTAGCCAAATCGGGCATTCGTTAAACATCTATTATATTACTCTTTTAACAAGGAATATTCAATACTATTTTTAACTTGGTTTTAATACCAGGGAATAAATGATGGCAGGAGTATGGGAGTAATTTCATAGTTTAGTAATCCGGGGAAGATATAGCTACCTTCCCCGAACAATTATTTTACGACATAGTTTGGCTTCTTCTTCAGACTATGCTGACCGTCGATAAAACGGACCGTTCCGCTTTTTGCCCGCATGACGACGGATTGGGTTGTTGCTTTCCAGCCCTTAAACTGGACGCCTTTCAGCAATTCGCCGTCCGTTACGCCCGTTGCGGCAAAAATACAATCGTCACCGCTGCAAAAATCATCCATGTAAAACACTTTGTTTAAATCGGCAATTCCCATCGATTTGCAGCGGGCAATTTCCTCATCATTAGAAGGCATGAGTTTCCCTTGAATTTCGCCGCCGAGGCATTTCAATGCCGCAGCTGCAATCACCCCTTCCGGCGCGCCGCCGCTGCCGAGCAAAATGTCTACCCCGGTATCGTCAAAGGCGGTATTGATTGCTGCTGCCACATCCCCGTTCGGAATCAATTTAATCCGCGCGCCTGCTTCCCGGATTTCCCGGATCAGTTTTTCGTGTCGGGGACGGTCAAGAACAGTGGCAACGACATCTTCTATATCTTTATTTTTTGCCTTTGCAACCGCTTTTAAATTATCGATGACCGGCGCATTAATGTCAATCATGCCAACGGCTTCCGGCCCGACGGCAATTTTATCCATATACATATCCGGCGCATGCAAAAGGGTGCCTTCATCGGCAATGGCAATAACGGATAGAGCGTTCCACGTTCCTTGGGCAACGATATCCGTTCCCTCCAGCGGGTCTACCGCCACATCAACACGAGGGCCGTCTCCGGTGCCGAGTTTTTCGCCGATATAGAGCATCGGCGCTTCATCCATCTCCCCTTCGCCAATGACGACGGTTCCGATCATCGGCACCGTATCGAACACGGTACGCATGGCGGTTGTCGCCGCATCGTCCGCTTCATCTTTTACGCCTCGTCCCATCCAGCGGGCGGAAGCTAATGCTGCAGCCTCCGTCACCCGTACTAATTCCATCGTTAAACTTCTTTCCATCATTTTTCGCTCCTTTTTTTGAAAGTACCCTCATCCCAATGGATACTTAAAAACAAAAAAGGATGTATCTCTATATAGGTCTATTATACAGGAAAGTTTTCAAGAATTGCGGATTTGCAAAATTTCTTCTTCTGTTAATTTTTCCCGCCAGATGTTGGCGCCGAGGTTCGTTAATTTTTCCGTAATTTTTTCGTATCCCCGGTCGATGTGTTCCACTCCGGTTATTTCCGTAACGCCATTAGCCATGAGCCCGGCGATGACGAGCGCAGCGCCGGCCCTAAGGTCGGATGCTTTCACCTTTGCCCCTTCCAGCTGTACCGGCCCGTTGACGATCACCGAGCCGCCCTGCACTTTAATGACGGCATTCATCCGCCGCAGCTCGTCAATATGCTTCAAGCGGGCGGAATAGATCGTATCCGTCACAATACCCGTATTGTCCGCTTTCGTTAATAAGGTGGTAAAGGGCTGCTGCAAGTCCGTCGGAAATCCCGGATAGACTAATGTTTTTATATCGACGCTTTTCAGCGGCTGTCTCGGTGCAATGTACAGCTGTTCGTCGCTCTCTTCCACGGTGACTCCCATTTCCCTCAGTTTTGCCAAAAGGGATTCGATGTGCTGGGTGATGACATTATCGAGAATCACTTCTTTTCCTTGGGCAGCTGCCGCAATCGCATACGTTCCCGCCTCAATCCGGTCCGGGATGATCGTATGTTTGCAGCCGTGGAGCGACGGTACCCCTTCAATGCGAATGACATCGGTACCGACCCCTTTGATTTTTGCTCCCATGTTTGTCAGGAGTGTGGCCACATCGATAATTTCCGGCTCTTTTGCCGCATTTTCGATAATCGTTTTCCCTTTCGCCAATACAGCGGCGAGCATAATGTTGATGGTGGCGCCGACGCTGACAACGTCCAGATAGATTCTTGCTCCCCGTAATTCTTTTGCCCGCAAATAGATGGCCCCTTGTTCGTTTTTTACTTCCGCACCGAGGGCTTCAAACCCTTTAATGTGCTGATCAATCGGCCGGGGCCCGAGATAGCAGCCGCCAGGAAGTCCGATTACTGCCTTTTTGAACTTGCCGAGCATCGCCCCCATAAAATAATAGGATGCCCGAAGCTTTTTCACCTTTCCATTCGGAAGGGGCATGGCCACCATTTTTTCCGGATGAATCGTTACGTTCTGCCCGTTCCAATGAACCTGGCCGCCGATTTCTTCCAGCAAATCGCTTAACGTATATACGTCGGATATTTGCGGCAAGCCTTCAATCGTAACCGGAGAGTCGGCAAGAATCGATGCCGGCAGGAGGGCAACCGCACTGTTTTTTGCACCGCTTATTTTTACTTTGCCATTTAATAAATGTCCGCCTTCAATTAATAATTTTTGCATCCTTTGCACCCGCTTTTGAGGTAGTCCCTATTTTTTCGACATGTTCACCGAAATGTTTCCATCCTTATCAGCATGGACAAATACGCTTCTATTCATAACGGCATTATTCGTTTGCTTTGTTCCAATCCGCCAGAAACTTCTCTATGCCTTGATCCGTCAACGGATGTTTGACGAGCTGCTCCAATACTTTATATGGGATCGTTGCAATATGGGCTCCGTGCAATGCCGCATCGACGACATGCATCGGATGACGAATGGAGGCAGCAATAATTTCCGTGTCAATGCGATGGCGGTCAAAAATTTCCGCGATCGTTGCAATCAGATCCATTCCGTGATGGCCAATGTCATCGAGCCGTCCTAAAAACGGAGAAACGTAGGTTGCTCCTGCCCGTGCAGCAAGCAGCGCCTGATTGGCATTGAAAATTAACGTGACATTCGTCTTAATGTTCATGTCAGAGAACGCTTTTACCGCTTTCAACCCTTCCAAAGTCATCGGCACTTTAATCGTAATGTTTGGTGCAATCGCCGCGAGCTCTTTTCCTTCTTTAATCATGCCTTCCGCATCTTCGGAAATAACTTCGGCGCTTACAGAGCCGGATACTTCTTGGGTAATTTCCTTGAGCCGGTCATGGAAGGATACATTTTCTTTGGCAACGAGACTCGGGTTCGTCGTTACCCCGGCTAAAATGCCTAATGCATTCGCTTTCCGGATCTCTTCAATATTCGCAGTATCGATAAAAAATTTCATGGTGGCACTCCTTCATTTAAAATAATGGGAAGCGGCGAGAATCCGCCGCCTCATATTTATATTTATGCTTTCTGGGAAGAACCGAATTCCCGCATTTTCCCAATTACAGTCTGTTTAATTGCCTCTGTACCAGGGCCTAAGTATTTTCTCGGATCATACAGCTCTGGTTTTTCTTCCAATACTTTCCGTACTGCCGCTGTTTGTGCCATTTGGTTTTCCGTATTGACGTTAATTTTTGCCGTACCTAAGGAAATGGCTTTTTGAATATCTTTTAACGGAATGCCTGTTCCGCCGTGAAGAACGAGAGGAATTTTAACCGCTTCAGAAATTTCTTCCATTTCTTTAAACCCTAAGTTCGGCTCGCCTTTATACGGACCGTGCACCGAGCCAAGAGCTGGCGCCAAACAGTCAATGCCGGTTTCTGCTACAATCCGTTTGCACTCTTCCAAGTCTGCATATTGGATTCCGCCAATAACGCCATCTTCTTCACCACCAACGGTACCGACTTCCGCTTCCACAGATACTCCATGGATATGGGCTAATTCGGTTACCTTTTTCGTGATGGCAATATTTTCTTCAATTGGGGAATGGGATGCATCGATCATAACCGAAGTAAAGCCGGCATGAATCGCTTGTGCTACTTTCTCAAAACTGGAACCGTGATCCAAATGAATGGCAACAGGAACAGTAGTGCCGTATTCCTCCATTAACGCTTTGACCATGGCTACGACAACTTTAAAACCGCCCATGTATTTTCCTGCACCTTCGGAAACACCGAGAATAACTGGTGATTTCTCTTCCTCTGCCGCTTGCAGGATTGCCTGTACATATTCCAGGTTATTGATGTTAAATTGGCCAACGGCATAGCCATTTGCCTTTGCTGTTTCCAGCATTTCTTTCATTGATACTAAAGGCATTTCATATCCTCCTTCGGTGGTGAAAAAATTCACATAACCTTAATTTTGCTTGCCTACACTTCTAGAATACCAAGTCCGTCTAGCCGGCGCAACCGTCGGAAAAGTCCGTGATTTTTCCATTTTTTATGAAGAAAGGATATTGTTTACTTCCTGGCAAAAATCGTGGATATTGAACGGTTTTGCCAATATTTTCTTTACCCTCGGATAATTTTGTATTTCTTCTTCCATATTTTCTGCCAGACCGCTCATGATTATTGCCGGAGTCGGGATTTTTCTTTCTTCCATTTGCTGTAAAACTTCACTTCCATCCACGAGCGGAAGTTTGTAATCAAGAATGATTAAGTCGAAGGTCATCTTTTCCAGTAAGTGAAGCGTTTCTTTGCCGTTTTCTGCCGTCGTTACAGTATAGCCGATGCTTTCGAGAATATCTGTAAGCAGAAGGCGTATCCCCGGCTGATCATCAACAATTAATATTTCTTTCTTTTCCACATCTACTTGCCCCCTTATTGCCCTATTAAATCCCCCCAATATGAACAATTCGTGAAAAATCCAATTTTTCCTGCAAAAATCATGCTAAAATAGTAAAATTTTACATTTTTCTTCTAAATCGGGAATATTGGCAGCGTTTTCAATAAATTTTGTTGGGAATATTTCCTCGGCCAGGCAGGGGGAGCGCTGCTGCTTGCTCCTAGATAAAAAGAAGAGAGGCTTAGGGAATTCGCCTCTCTTCTTCTTATTTGCGTTTTTCTTTATAGTTGACGCATGCGCCGATAAATCCTTTAAACAATCCTTGCGGCCGTGTCGGTCTGGATGTAAATTCCGGGTGGAATTGGCAGGCAACGAACCACGGATGGTCTTTCAGTTCGATTGTTTCTACGAGACGGCCGTCCGGGCTCGTACCGGAGAACACAAATCCCTTTTCCTCCATTTGTTCCCGATAGGCGTTATTAAATTCGTACCGATGGCGGTGGCGTTCTTCAACAATATCTGCTCCATCGTAAGCTTCCTTTGTTTTCGTGCCGTCCATTAATTTGCACGGATAAGCTCCCAGCCTTAATGTTCCGCCCATATCGGATACGTCTTTTTGTTCCGGAAGCAGGTCAATGACCGGATGCGGCGTATTCGGATCGATTTCGGCCGAATGGGCCCCTTCCAAGCCGACGACGTTGCGGGCAAACTCGACCGATGCGAGCTGCATTCCGAGGCAAATGCCGAAAAACGGAATGTTGTTTTCCCGGGCGTACTGGATGGCGGCGATTTTCCCGTCGACGCCCCGGTCGCCGAAGCCGCCCGGCACTAAAATGCCGTCGACATCGCGAAGGACTTCATGAACGTCCTGCTCTTCCAGCTCTTCTGCGTTTACCCATTGAATATCAATATCCGTATCATATACATAGCCGGCATGTTTCAGCGCCTCAACGACGGAAATATAGGCGTCCGGCAGTTCCACGTATTTTCCGACAAGCCCGATGCGTACTGTTTTTGACAGGTTTCTCACTTTTTCCACGAGCTGAATCCATTCTTCCATATTAGCCGGTCCGCAATTTAAGCCGAAATGATCGCACGTTAACTGGTCCAGCTGCTGCTCCTGCAAAGAAATCGGCACTTGATACAACGTGTCTGCATCTTGCATTTCAATAACTGCCTCTAAATCGATATCACAAAACAGGGAGATTTTTTCTTTCATTTCTTTGCTGATCGGCTGTTCTGTCCGCAAAACGATGACGTCCGGCTGGATTCCGAGGGAACGCAATTCTTTTACGCTATGCTGAGTCGGTTTCGTTTTTAGTTCTCCGGCCGCTTTAATATACGGAATAAGCGTACAATGAATGTACATGACGCTGTTCCGGCCGACATCCTTTTTAATTTGGCGGATTGCTTCCAAAAACGGCAAAGATTCAATATCTCCAACGGTTCCGCCAATCTCGGTAATGACCACATCCGCACCCGTCGCTTCCCCGGCACGGAAAACCTGCTCTTTAATTTCATTCGTAATATGGGGAATGACTTGGACTGTCGCACCTAAGTAATCTCCCCTTCTTTCTTTCCGGAGCACGCTCGAATACACTTTTCCCGTCGTAATATTGCTGTATTTATTTAAATTATTATCGATAAACCGTTCATAATGGCCCAAGTCCAAGTCCGTTTCGGCACCATCGTGGGTAACAAAGACTTCCCCGTGCTGGTACGGGCTCATCGTTCCCGGGTCCACGTTAATGTACGGATCGAATTTTTGGAGGGTTACTTTTAAACCACGGTTTTTTAATAGACGTCCTAGAGAGGCTGCTGTAATTCCTTTCCCTAATGAAGAGACAACTCCACCTGTTACAAAAATATACTTCGTCACGACTCATCCCTCTTTCTCTTTTTCATTACCTTTATTTTGTTCAATTCGATTGATAAAAACGAATATAAAACAAGAAAAGCGCCCCCTGTTCAAGGGGAACGCTACCGTTTCTCATTTATAGAGCCCAAATAAAATTGTACTTACTCAAATAGAAAAAGTCAAGATGCCTATTTTTTTAGTATGTGTCAAGTTTTTCTCGATGTTGTTTTTATCATGCTATTTCCAGCACTCTATTTTTGTACACTTTTTTCGGCTACCGCGCTGTCGCTTGCTGGCCTCGACGTTTTT
>NZ_BMEV01000009.1 GCF_014637175.1 Compostibacillus humi
CTTTATCATTTATCATATTTATCGAAATTAACAGCTCTTACTTGTTTAGATAACAAAAAATCATTGGATTTGGTATCAAATTAAATCTTCATTGGAAGTATGAATAATTCAGGTTAAATCTTGTTTTGCCAGATTTTTTGGTAAACGGTAAGGGGGTCAATATGAAAAAATTAATTTTTGTCCTCTGGGCAAGTATTGCAGCCATCCTTCTTGCTGCCTGCAGCAATAGCGGCGGAGATTCTTCCGGTTCCATCCAGACAGAATCCTATACGGCGGAGCCGCAATTTACGGTGGAGGAGCGGGCCGCAGACATGGCAGATGCAGATATGGCTGTGGAAAATGCTGAGAGCGGGGATGGAGATAGCGCCGACCAGGGAGCAGAGGAAATTCCTGCCCAAAAGGACCGGGTCATTATTTATCATGCGAATCTATCAATTGAAGTAAAAAACTATGATGAGGCCGTAAACGAAATTGAATCCCAGGCGGCTTCCAAAGGCGGGTATGTTGTAGAATCAACGATGCACGGCCGCGGGGATGACAGACGGACTGGCTACATCACGCTAAGAATCCCGCAGGAACATTTTCCATCCTTTCTTCAATTTATGGAAGAAGGGAGCTTTAAAGTGCTGGACAGCAACATATCCGGTGAAGACGTAACCGAAGAATATGTTGATTTGGAGTCCCGCCTGAAGTCGAAAAGAGTTGTAGAAGAAAGATTATTAGCCTTTATGGAAGAAGCGGAGAAGACGGAGGATTTATTAAAAATATCCAATGATTTAGCGAAGGTGCAGGAAGAAATCGACCAGATTGTCGGCCGGATGAAATATTTAGAAAACAAGTCGGATTTAGCAACGGTAACGATTCATATTGAAGAAAGAAATGTATCCCTGACTGGGGAAGAAGATTTGAACACATGGGAAAGAACGGCGGAACAATTTAAGAAGAGCCTTAATTTCCTTATGTCCTTCTTTTCCGGCTTGGTTGTTTACGTCGTTGGCGGATTTCCGATTATCGCCATCATGGCACTGATAGGACTTATCATTTACTACATCATCAGAAAACAGAGGAAGAAGGATTCATAAAATGCCACGGGTGCCAATGTCCATGGCACCCGTGGGAAGAATCCAGGCGATATTTAAATTTATTCCTTCATTTTGGCGGGCAAGGCGTGGATGGATTCGATCAGCTGATTCAGCTTTGCCTCAATGCGGTGGAGCAAATAGAAGGTAACCGCAATGGGGAAGCCGACCTCAGTGATAACAGATATCCATGTTTCCAAGCGTCATCCCTCCTTAAAATTGTCGTAAAGGTACAAAAGCATCCAGTGAAAGACGTTCACTGGATGCTTCTGCTATTACGGTAATTCAATTTCTTCAACGATATTTTCTACAACCCGCGCACTATGTTTTTCCACCAGGTCACCGCCGCCGGAAGTAAAAACATTTTGTGCAATAATTTCATCCATTGCCGTGCTGACAGCGGCAGGGTCCACCGGTTCCTTTGGCTGATCGATGGAAAAGGTGACCGTCTTTCCGTCTTCATTCAAAAATTTCAGCTCCAGCCGTTTCATCCTTTTCCCTCCTTTCTAAAAAATATGCGCCAGTTTATTCGCCGTCACGAATTTCCGACTGGTCACGGCGGACGATGTTATAAAGCGGATGTTCCTGCAAATCCGCAATGGCCGTCGCTGCGGCAAACAGCTTGTCTGCCGTCGCATCCGTTTTGACGTTATTAAAACTTTTGTATTTTAAAATTGGTTTCCCTGTATCCATATCTGTCCCGGCTTGGAAGACAAGCTGCAAAGACGTATTTGTTAAATATTGTACGGCCATCTTTGTCACCTCCTTTTCACCCGTATAATCGCACCGAAAAACTGGGTGGAGGGGGAATAGGGAATTTTCCTCAGCGGCGGATACGCTTGACTTCCTACAGAGCTGATGTCCAGCAAAAAACAGCACCCCATTTCCAAATCTTGAACATGGAGTGCTGTCTTGTTTTGATTATTTCCGTTTCCGCATCATATCCATCCGCTTCACCGGATGCTTTACGCGCATTTTGACGATCATCAGCGGATGCGGTGCCCGGTCAATCGGATTTCCTTCTTCGTCCCACATTTCTTCGATTGTCTGATTCAGGTGGGTATAGTCCGGGCCGTAAAATTCGATTTCATCGCCAACCCCGAAGTTGTTGCGCTGTTCGATCGTTGCAATTTCCGTTTCCGGATCGTAATCGAGGACTTGTCCGATAAACGTATACGCAGGAATTTTCCGCTTTTTGCCAAACAGCTGCTGATTCTCATCCGGAATGCCGTAATAAAATCCGGTAGCCAATTCCCGCTGGGCCACTTTCCACAACTCATCTTCCCAAGCCTGATTAAACTCGTAGTTGTCCGGGTCGGCACAGTACGCATCAATCGCTTGCCGGTAAACACTTGCGACCGTCGAAACGTAGTGAATGGACTTCATTCGTCCTTCAATTTTCAAGCTGTCGACGCCAGCTTCCACTAAATCAGGAATATGGCGAATCATCGACATATCGACCGCGCTCATGGAAAAGTCTTCCTCCGGGTCTCCGCCTAACAGCGATTTGCGGTTTCCAGGAAGATCCATCTCAAACAGGTCATATTTCCAGCGGCACGATTGGGAACAGCCACCGCGGTTAGCATCGCGATGGGACATATGGTTGGAAAGCACGCACCGTCCCGAATAGGAAATACACATCGCACCGTGGATAAACGTTTCAATTTCAATATCGGTATTCCGTTTCATTTCCCGGATTTCTTCCATGCTTACTTCGCGGGCTAAAACGACCCGTTCCAAGCCCTCTTCTTTCCAGAAGTTCAATGTTTCATAGTTCGTTGCCGAGGCTTGGGTTGAGAGATGGATTGGCAATCCAGGCGCTTCCGTGGCGCATATTTCGATTAATGCCGGGTCGGATACGATGACGGCGTGGATGCCGATATCCCGCAACGTCCGGAAATAGTCCCCGGCTCCTTTCGTATCCCCTTCATGGGCGACCATATTTGCAGCAACATATACTTTGGCGCCGCGCTCATTGGCAAAACGGACTCCTTCCCGCATTTCATCAAAGGTAAAGTTTCCAGCCCGGCTTCTCAGTCCGTATGCATTTCCGCCGATATACACCGCATCGGCGCCATAATGAATGGCAACTTTTAATTTTTCCAGCGTACCAGCTGGTGCTAACACTTCCGGTTTCTTCGTAATCGTTCTCATCGCTTCCTACCTCACCTTTTCCTTTCCTGATGTTTTTATTACTGAATGTCTGTCGGATTTTTTACGTAAAACCCTTTGTCCAAACCTCTTTCCTGCGGGTGAAGCTGAACGAGCTGTTCCTGCAATTCATCCCGCAATGCATCGGTCCATCGGTTTTCCGTCACCGCTTCCTTCGCTTTTACGAACAGTTCGGCAATCTTGACAAAGGTTTCTCCTTTCACAAAAATCCCGTCCAATTTCCATTGGGCAATCCCCATTTCCTTCAGTTCTCCGAGCACGGTCATCAAATTCACATCGTTCGTCGCAAAAATATGGGTTCCGTGCTCGTCTTCATAAATGGAATAATGGGTATCTTTATTTTTCGGCTCGGAAATGAACAGCCCCCGGTCTTTTCCGGTATCTTCTTCCGCGCCGACGAAGCCAAAATAGTTTTTAACTAGCGGCCGTTTCGACTGATGGATGCACGTTGCCCCATACACTAATATTTCAACGGGTACGTTTGACTTCTCGGCAATCTCTTCCAGCTCCGGTTTCGTCAATTCCCGGGCCAAAACCGCCGCCGTTGCTCCCCGTTTTGCCCAAAAATTAATTTGCGTTGAATTCGTTACGAGCGTCTGGGCGTCATACACGAAGGGAATCGCAATATCGTTTTTCTTCATTAAATGCACGACGCCGGGATCCCCGACGACGACGGCATCGACACCAATTTCCAGCAAAAATTGTAAATAAGGTACAACATCTTGCAAATGTTCATTGTGCATAATCGCATTGACGGCAATTCGCACTTGCTTTTGTTCTTTATGGGCAAAATCAGTGATTTCTTTTATTTCTTCGTAGGAAAATGAAGCTGGAAGTCGAAGGCCAAACCGCTTTTCCCCGATATAGAGGATATCGACGCCTGCAGCGATTAAAGATTTGGCCTGTTCGACGGATTCTGCCGTTGCAATAATCTCTACCATTTTTTAAAAACTCCTCCAATATATGTCAGTTTACATTCCACATCTATCAATTTTACTATAATCTGAAAAAATATTTAGTGACAAATTTATCATATTTACAGGAAAAATAGGAAGTTCGAGAAGTGCCTTATGCATGTTGCCGGGGAGGAGGGCTTATAGCCGCCACTTTTCTTGCGGAAGAAGAACGGCAAGGCGAACCAAAATCAATCGCTCCCTTCACCAGCGAAAGCCAGGTCTTTGTAATATGTTATAAAATATTTTTTTACGAATGTCATCCAAATTGTTCGGTTCATAAACATGTAAAAAACCCAAGAGCGGATCAACTCTTGGGTTTGATTTCTTTTATTCCATTCCGATGGCAACGTACTGGCTTTCTAAGAAGGCGTCAATTCCTTGGTGTCCGCCTTCCCGGCCGATTCCGCTTTCTTTCATGCCGCCAAACGGTGCTTGTGCAGCCGATGGCAATCCTTCATTCCAGCCGATGACCCCGAAATCGAGCTGTTCGATGACGCGGATTCCCCGGGCGACATTTTCTGTGAACACGTAGGCTGCCAGCCCATACTCGGTGCTGTTCGCCAGACGGATTGCTTCTTCCTCCGTTTCAATTTTTTGAATTGGAGCGACCGGACCGAATGTTTCTTCTTTCATAATGAGCATCGATTCTTTTACGTCCCGGATGACCGTCGGCTGACAGAAATATCCGCCGCTTTTCTCGATTCGTTCTCCTCCGGCAACAACCGTTGCTCCTTGTTTCACCGCATCTTCAATATGGTGGAGCACTTTTTCCAAGCCTGCCTCATTAATTAATGGACCGACATCGACGGAATCATCCAATCCGTCTCCGACTTTCAAGTTTTCTACCGCTTTTGCGTATTTTTCTACGAATTCGTCATAAATGCCAGACTGAACGTAAATCCGGTTGGCACAAATACAAGTTTGGCCCGTATTGCGGAACTTCGATGCAAGTGCCCCCTGAACCGCCTTGTCTACATCCGCATCATCAAAGACGAGGACAGGAGCGTGTCCGCCAAGTTCCAGCGAAAGTTTTTTCACTTGTTTGGCGCTTTGTTCGATTAATAGCTTTCCAACTTCGGTAGAACCGGTAAAGGTAATTTTCCGTACTTTGTCGTTGTTCATTAAAGCGTTTGTAATTTTGCTGGAAGAGCCGGTAACGATGTTTACCGTACCTTTCGGAAAGCCGGCTTGCTCGCACAGTTCCATCAGTTTCATCGCTGTCAGCGGACTTTCACTGGATGGTTTCATAATGACCGTACAGCCAGCAGCAAGAGCCGGTCCCATTTTCCGGGTAAGCATCGCTGCCGGGAAGTTCCATGGGGTAATGGCAGCAACGACGCCGATTGGTTTCTTCCACACTTGCATCCGTTTATTGTTCATATGGGTCGGAATCGTTTCCCCGTATATCCGTTTTGCTTCTTCCGCATACCATTCGATGAATGTTGCGGCGTAGACGACTTCCCCGCGGGATTCTTTAATCGGTTTGCCCATTTCCAGCGTCATGATTTCCGCCAATTCTTCTTGGTTTTCCAGCATCAGCTCGTACAGTTTTTTCAAGTAAGCAGACCGTTCGTAAGCAGTCAGTTTGGACCAGGATTGAAAAGCGGAATAGGCTGCCTCAATAGCTGCCTCTGTTTCTGCTTCACCGCCCCGCGGAACCGTTCCGACCACTTCCCCGTTTGCCGGGTTTACGACTTCCATTTTTTCCAAGTTTTCGCCAACCCACTCGCCGTTAATGTGCAACAAATACTCTCTCATTTCTCCACCTCATTTTCTCCTTCCTGCTCGGAAAGGGTTTTCTTTTTGTATTGTCGACAAACAACATTTACAAAAATTATATTCCTGGCAAATTCGAGTGTCAAGTCAATTGTTTATTTTCTAAATATATTGAATAAAACTTGTCCGCTTTCTGGGTAAGCAAGGGAATGCGCTAAAATTTTCTCCTTTAGCACGGAATATTGTATGATACACTAGAAAAAAAGGGGGAATCGTCATGAACATTATTGATACCCATTGTGATGCATTGTTTAAGCTGCAATGGAATGTCCGCAGCCAATATGATAAAAAGCCGTCGTTGGATTATCAGAACGCAGAGGAATTGGACACGAACGTCCGCCGACTCCAGCAAGGGGACGTAAAAGTGCAATTTTACGCCATCTTTATCCCGCCGGAAGTGCCGGAAAATGAAAAATGGCAGCACGCCCTTGAGCAGGTTGATCTTTTTTACCGGGAAGTCATCGGGAAAAATCCGAACATCGTACATATTCGCTCCTGGAAGGATTTGGAAACCTTACAGGAAGAGGAAATCGGTGCGGTTATTACGCTGGAGGGGGCAGACCCGATCGGAAATGACATCGTCAAATTACGGCATCTATTCCGGCTCGGTGTCTTGTCTTTCGGGCTGACGTGGAACCATGCGAATCTTTGTGCCGATGGGGCCGAAGAACCTCGCGGCGCCGGCTTAACGGTTTGGGGAAAAGAAGTTGTGAAAGAAAATAACCGCCATCAAGTGCTGACCGATGTTTCCCATTTATCGGTGAGAGGTTTTTGGGATGTCATCGAGCTTGCCGATTATCCTTTCGCCAGCCACTCCAATGCGAGGACAGTGTGCGATCATCCCCGCAATTTGTACGACGACCAAATCCGAGCGCTTATTGAAAAGAATGGAACGATTCACGTCGTCTTTTACCCGCCTTTTATTAACGAAGGAAAGGAGACGGCGGAAATTGCGGATCTCCTCCGCCATATTGACCATATTTGCTCCCTCGGCGGGGAAAAACATATCGGCTTTGGCTCGGACTTTGACGGCATCAGCAGCCGTGTCCGTCGGCTGGAACATGCGGGACAATACGAAAACCTTATCAACGAATTGTTAAAATATTATCCGGAAGAAACAGTGAAAGGATTTTGTTATCAAAACTTTATGGACTGCCGGCCGCATATTAGATAGGGCGCCGTTTCCGCACGAAGCTGCAAAACGAAGGGGAACATCAATACAGGTGTGTATCGTTTCCATCATATAAAAAAGGGAAATGGACGGATTCTCCATTTCCCTTTAGTCTATAAGTTTTGGCCGTAATATTTTTCCAAGGAAAAGCCCCGGCCCATAATTTCAGAAGCATTAATAAAAATGACGAAGGTCGCCGGCACTTCTTCCTGCAGTCTTTTCTTCAGATGGATTGCTTCCCGGCTGTCCGTCACACAGAGAATCATCGTCTTATCCTCGTTCGTATACCCGCCGATGGACCGCACTTTCGTTAATCCCCGGTCCAGTTCGTTGTGGATGATTCCTTGAATTTTTTCCTCGTTATCCGTAATAATTAAGATTAGCTTTGTGCTCGACGTCCGCAGCTGGACGAAATCGATGGCTTTTCCGGATATGTAAATCGCAAGCAGGGCAAAGAGGGTTAATTCCAGATTAAAGACGATGACACTGGCAATGACGACGATGCCGTCCACGATAAATTGGGAATATCCGCTGGAAATGCCGGTAAACTTTTTCACGATTTGCGCAATCGCCGCCGTTCCTCCTGTGGAACCGTTCCCTTTATAAACGATGCCGAGGCCGACGCCAAGAAGAATCCCGCCGTACAAGGAGGCTAAAAATGGATTCGTAACGGTAAAGGGAATATCTTCTGTTAAAAAAATCACAAATGGGACCCAAAAGGTTCCGACGAGGGTTTTCCAGCTGAAATCTTTGCCAAGGGCCAGCCAGCCGATGATAAAAATCGGCACGTTAATAATAAATTGAACGAAGGCAGGACTTGTAGCATACAGTTCAAAAAGAATCGTGCTGACTCCGGAAATGCCTCCTGCAGCAATTCGGGATGGCAGGAAAAAGATATTATAGGCAAAGCCGACAATCGTTGCGCCGGTCAAAATATAGCACAGATGCAAAAACGTTTTGTTCTCTTTCATTGCAAACTTCCCTTCAGCAAACGATGGTGCATGTATACTGTATCACTGTTGAGTTGGAGAAGTAAATGATAAACATAAGGGGCGGATGAATTTGATTAAAAAAATGGATGTGACGAAGGAAAAGCATGCAAAAGACGTGCTAAAGCTGCAAATCCCAGCATACCGGCAGGAAGCAGCACTTATCGGCGATGACCGCCTGCCGCCGCTTACGGATACGGTACGTTCCCTGCAGACCTGCGGCGAAACCTTTTATGGCTTTTATCGTAACGGAAAATTACGTGGTGTCATTTCCTGCAAAGTTAAAGGCGGCGTACTGGATCTGCATCGTCTTTTCGTCAGCCCGAGTGATTTTCGCCAAGGTATCGCACAGAAGCTATTCGATTTTGTGCAAAAGAATGAATCTCGTATGACGAAAATGACCGTCGCAACAGCTGCAAATAACAAGCCAGCCATCCGTTTTTACGAAAAAAACGGCTTTGTTCAAATAAAAGAGCAAGATACGGCGGAAGGGATACGCCTAATATGTTTTGAGAAGAAAATAAGTTCAGACGAATAGCGGCTGCCGTTGAGCAATTTCCTTTGCGACCCGTTCGGTAAACTCCCTCCCCAGCTTTGGCACTTTTGCTTTCAATACCGAGTTCATCATTGGCCCCATCATGCCTTTCGCCGATATTTCCAATGAGCCGGTAATTTTCGTTTTCCTGTCTGTAATCGGGGCGGCGGTAAAATAGCCTTGACCAGAACAAGGATAATCGATTACGGATAAGGAAAAAGCAATGAATGTGGGCGCCTGCACTTCCGTTAATTCAACTTGCACAGAAATTTGTTTCCGCACTTTCCCTATTTCCCCTTGCAGCTTCCATATGGACTTTTGCGAATCGAGCTTCCAATGTTCTACGTATCCAGGCAGGAGCGGCGCCCAATGATCAAAATCTTTTACAAAATTCCAGATAACAGAAATTGGCAGATCCATTTCGACATGATGAATGCCTGATGCCAAAAAAATACCTCCTTTAATCAATGCATGCACGCTTATTATATGGCAGGGCAAAAAGAATTAGACCAAGGTTTCGTATAATTTAATTTCTAAAGCAAAAATTAATAGGGAACAGAAGCAATTTCTGTTCAATACCGCCGAGGAGTGATTCACGTTGGCAAATCGTAATAAACTGGTAGTGCCTGGTGCCGAACAAGCATTGAATAACATGAAAGAGGAAATCGCAAGGGAATTCAATGTGGAACTGGGCGCAGACACGACTGCCCGGGAGAACGGATCGGTGGGCGGCGAGATGGTTAAACGAATGATCCGAATCGCCGAAGAAAACATGAAAAATAAAAATCAGTAACGTAAGGCTTGAAGCTGTGGCGTAATGTCACAGCTTTTTTTGGCGGGGTATTCGGGGGATCAAAGGATGATAAGAATATCAGCTTACTGCGCAAGTTATCGGCGAACTTTGCAATAAATCGGCTTTCGGTGCAAGTTATCGGCGAATTTTTGCGATAAATCAGCTTTTTACGCAAGTATATCGGCAAACTTTAGCGATAAATCGGCTTTTTACGCAAGTATATCTGCGAACTTTGCAATAAATCGGCTTACTGCGCAAGTATATCGGCAAACTTTGCAATAAATCGGCTTTCAGCGCAAGTTATCTGCGAACTTTGCGATAAATCGGCTTTCGGCGCAAGTATATCGGCGAACTTTTGCAATAAATCGGCTTTCAGCGCAAGTTATCGGCGAATTTTTGCGATAAATCGGCTTTCAGCGCAAGTATATCGGCGAATTTTTGCGATAAATCGGCTTACTGCGCAAGTATATCGGCGAACTTTGCAATAAATCGGCTTTTCTTTCGATTTATCGAGCGCTGATTTAAAAATATCGGCGATTTCCCAAAAATTTCGGCGTTTCGGGCTTAGATATCGGCGTTTTCCCAAAAATTTCGGCGTTTCGGGCATGGATATCGGCGATTTCCCAAAAATTTCGTCCTAACTCCAAATATATCGAGCGCAGAAATAAATTTATCGGCTTTAAGCTTTATATCGGCTTAGCTCACTGATATATCGTCTTTTAAGCATCTTCCAATATATTAGCGTTTGCACGTCGCCATATGCGGAAGCCCGCACAATCCCCGAAAAAATAAAAGGACGGCTCTAGCCATCCTTTTATTTCACCTTGGAAGTTTCACAAACTTTGACCGTCCAGTTAAATGGGTCTTCGATTTTTCCGTATTGGATTCCGGTGATTGTATCATACACTTTTTTCGACAGTTCCCCGGTTTTGCACTCGTTGATGACGATATGTTTTCCTTCCCAGTAAAGTTCGCCGATCGGAGAAATTACTGCAGCCGTTCCGCTGCCAAAGGCTTCCTCCAGTTCTCCTTTTTCATACGCATCGTACATTTCTTCCATAGAAATGCGCCGCTCCGTTACAGGCAGGCCCCAATGTTTGAGCAAGTGGATAACCGAATCCCGTGTGATCCCTGGAAGAATGCTGCCGTTAAGCGCAGGGGTAATGATTTCGCCGTTTACCTTGAAAAAGACGTTCATGCTGCCGACTTCTTCAATGTATTTCCGTTCTACGCCATCCAGCCAAAGCACTTGGGAATAGCCTTCTTTTTCCACGATTTCTTGCGCCTTCAAGCTGGCAGCATAGTTTCCGCCCGTTTTTGCTTCCCCGGTGCCGCCTTTGACTGCCCGGACGTATTTATTTTCTACGGCAATTTTAACCGGATTGATGCCTTCTTTGTAGTAGGAGCCTACCGGTGACATAATTACGATAAATTTATATTGATGGGCTGGTGCCACGCCTAAAAAAGGTTCTGTTGAGATGATAAACGGCCGGATGTAGAGGGACGTTCCTTCTGCATCAGGCACCCATTCCTGGTCGATTTCCACCAATTTTTTGATCGCCTTCACGAGGAATGCTTCATCAATCGGAGGAATGACGAGCCGTTCATTTGATCTGTTCATGCGCTCCATATTTTTTTCCGGGCGAAACAGCTGAACCGACCCGGATTTTGTCCGGAATGCCTTTAACCCTTCAAATACCGACTGTCCATAATGGAAAATCATTGCCGCCGGATCCAATGTAATCGGCTGATACGGGACAATGCTCGCGTTATGCCAGCCGATTCCCTCCGTGTAGTCCATGACAAACATGTGGTCCGTAAAAATGCGGCCGAATACGAGTTCAACTGCTTTTGGCTTTTCTTTTTTCGATTGACTGAGCTCCACACGAATTGACTGTTCTTCCATTTGTATTATCCCCTTAGATTAAAAGTTTTTATATATGATAAATTATATTTATCTTTTAAGCAATACCAATTTTCAAAAAGATAGTATATTCTTATTACAACTTTTTCACTTATGAACGGCGATTGTCCATCATTCCCCTTGGTCAATCTCCCTGTCTGGTATACAATGGCAGTATAAAGCGTTGGAAAGGGTGGAACCGGTGAAGGCGATTTTTTTTGACTTGGACGACACGCTGCTCTGGGATGAACGCAGCATACAGTTAGCCTTCGAAGATACGTGCGAATTGGCAAAACGAAAATATGAACTCGACCCGAAAGTGCTGGAGGAAAATACAAGAAAAGCAGCAAGGGAATTATACGAAAGTTATGACGTATATCCGTTTACGCAAATGATCGGCATTAATCCCTTTGAAGGGCTATGGGGAGAATTCCGTGACGAAGGGAAAGGGTTTCAGCAGCTAAAGGAAATCGCTCCCGAATACCGGAAAAAAGCATGGACAGAAGGATTGAAAGCAATGGGCGTGAATGACCCTGAATTCGGAGAGGAGCTCGGCGAAACCTTTCCCGCCATGCGAAAAAAGCACCCTCTTCTCTATGAGGATAGTTTGCCTGTTTTGCAAAAGTTAAAAGGGAAGTTTAAGCTCATTCTAATTACGAACGGCTCTCCAGATTTGCAAAAGACGAAACTGACATTAACACCGGAACTGGCTCCGTTGTTCGATGAAATTATCATTTCCGGTGATGTCGGCCGGGGAAAACCGGATCCGGTCATTTTTGAACATGCATTAAAGTTGGCTTCTGTGAAAGCGGAAGAGGCGATGATGGTCGGGGACAATTTAAATACGGACATCCTTGGAGCCAATCGGACGGGAATACCTTCTGCCTGGCTAAACCGGAAAGGGAAAAAGGCGAACCCGGATATTCGTCCGACGTATGAAATTACGAAGCTGGAACATTTGCTCGAGCTGCTGTAACGGTTCACAATGGTGAACCGTTTTTTCTTTTCGGCGTCACCAATTATAATTCCTTGTGCTGGAGGCAAACTATCTTTATGGGAGGTGGACGCATGGATAAAGAACTGCATTATGGGTCGGATTATAAATTCATCCCTGCCACTTCCGTCGGGAGCGGGGTCGGCACGGAAGTTTTGCCAGACTTGTATTGCTATACTGTGCAAATTGTCAATATTGTTCTCGTTGGCCGGGATAAAGACAATTTTGTGTTAGTCGATGCGGGCATGCCAGGTTCTGCTGAAAAAATTATCGCTGCGGTGGAGGAACGTTTCGGTGAAAACAGCCGGCCAAAAGCCATTGTGTTAACCCACGGCCACTTTGACCACGTTGGTGCAGTCATTGAGCTGGTGAAACATTGGAATGTTCCCGTTTTCGCCCATGAACTGGAATTTCCATATTTGACAGGGCAGGAAAGTTATCCGGAGCCGGACCCGACGGTGGAAGGGGGGATGGTGGCAAAAATGTCGCCCCTGTTCCCGAATGAACCGATTGACATCGGAAGTGCACTGGAAATCCTGCCGAAAGATGGCACGGTTCGATACATGCCTGGCTTTCGCTGGATTCATACACCGGGGCATACGCCGGGACATGTCGCATTTTTCCGGGAAGAGGACAGGGCTTTAATTGCCGGGGACGCCTTTGTCACTGTGAAACAGGAATATTTGTATAAGGTGATGACCAAGGAGCAGGAAATAAGCGGGCCCCCAAGATATTTGACGACAGACTGGCAAAGCGCAAAGGAATCGGTAATGAAATTGGAAGCGCTGAAGCCGAAAATAGCGGTAACCGGCCATGGCCTGCCAATGTCTGGCGAAAACCTATCTCAAAGCCTGGAACAGTTAGTCCGGGACTTTGACCGCATTGCAAAGCCAGATTACGGCAAGTATGTAGATAAAAATTTGCATTGATGATCGGGGACCGCTGAAATATTTGAGGGATGATTAGAATTAGATGCTGGAAAGCTGAAAATTTTTGATATGCGCTGAGTCGATGGGGCAAACCGTTAGAATCAAAGCGAATCGCTGAATAATTTGGCGAACTGTAAGAAAAAAACAGGTAACCGCTGAAAAACTTGCAG
This sequence comes from Compostibacillus humi, assembly GCF_014637175.1. Taxonomy (GTDB): domain Bacteria; phylum Bacillota; class Bacilli; order Bacillales; family Amphibacillaceae; genus Oceanobacillus; species Oceanobacillus humi. The sequence continues at coordinate 13,468 of NZ_BMEV01000009.1, forward strand.
AAGCGCTGAATATTCGGCTGGGAGCGTTAGAATCCTCCCGCACCGCTGAAAACGGTGAAAAACCGTTAGAAAAAACAAGAGAAAAGCTGAATTTTTCAGAACAACGCTGAATCGATGGGGCAAACCGTTAGAATCAAAGCGAATCGCTGAATAATTTGGTGAACCGTAAGAAAAATGCAGGAAAACGCTGAAAAACTTGTAGAAGCGCTGAATATTCGTCTGGGAGCGTTAGAATCCGCCCGAACCGCTGAAAACGGCGAAAAACCGTTAGAAAAAACAAGAGAAAAGCTGAATTTTTCAGAATATCGCTGAATAAAAAGAGGATACCGTTAGAATCAAGGCAATCCGCTGAATAATCATAGAGAAAAGCTGGGCAAAAATAAGGAGCACACCGGTTACATCAAAAAAAGTTCCAATTCCTCGACAAGAGAAATTGGAACTTCTTATGGCTGTTGTGCGCAGCGGTGCAGCTTCAAACCGCCGCTATTCTACAAATCTATCGCTACAACGTCGTTGATTTCCTGCAGTTTCTTTAATTCCTCTAAAGCAGCATCGTCCAAATGCCGGTCAATTGTCAGCATCATCATGGCGCTTCCGCCGACATCGGAACGATCCACCTGCATCGTTGCAATGTTTATATCGTGTTTTGCCAAAATGCTTCCCATCCGTCCGATCACCCCAGGCATATCAATATGCTGGATAAATACCATATGCCCTTTAGGGGTGACGTCCACACTATAGTCATCCACTTTCACTATCCGCGGACCGAGGCCGTTCAGCAGCGTCCCCGATACTCTTCGCGTTTGGGATTTTGTTTTGATTTCCACCGTAATTAAATTCGTAAAACCTTTATTGGACGAAGTTTTGCTTTCTCGCACCGTAATATCCCGGCGCTCCGCAAGATATAAGGCGTTTACGTCATTGACATGGCTTCCGAGATGGCGTTTTAAAATTCCTTTTACCGTGTTGCGGGTGAGAGGGCTAACCTCCACATCATACAATTCCCCGGAATAGTAAATATGGATTTCTTCTGCCACTTCCTTCACCAAATCAATCAGAAAGGCGCCTAATTTTTCTGCCAAATGGAAGTATGGTTCAATCGTTGCTAACACGTCTTTCGGCAGCGACGGCAAGTTGACCGGATTTTTTACCGGTTCCCCGTTTAAATACCGGATGACATCCCGGCTCACATCAATGGCGACAATTTCCTGGGCTTCCACTGTGCTTGCTCCCAAATGAGGGGTTGCCACGACTTGCGGCAATTCCAGCAGCCGATGTTCGTGGAACGGTTCCTCCTCAAACACGTCAAGGGCAGCGCCTGCCACTTTGCCGGAGACAATCGCATCGTACAAGGCATCCTCATCGATAATGCCTCCCCGGGCGCAGTTGACGATATAGACGCCGTCCTTCATTTTCGCAAAGGCGTCTGCATTAATTAAATGCCGTGTTTCTTTCATCAGCGGCGTATGCACCGTAATAAAATCTGCCTGCTGGATTACTTCTTCAAACGTGCCGCAGCCGATTCCCATTTTTTCCGCCTTTTCCTTCGTTAAAAACGGGTCATAGGCAATGACGTTCATCCGCTGTCCCTTCGCCCGGTATGCTACCTCACTGCCGATTCTTCCGAGACCGATCACACCGAGGGTTTTATCTTTTAGCTCCACACCGACATATTTTTTCCGGTTCCATTCATGGTTTTTTAACGCCAAATAAGCTTGGGGAATGTTCCGGGAAAGGGCCATGATCATCGCCATCGTATGTTCGGCCGCCGAGTTCGTATTGCCATTCGGAGCATTGACGACGATAATCCCGTGCTCGGTGGCTGCTTCCAAGTCAATATTGTCCACCCCGACGCCGGCCCGGCCGATAATTTTTAAATTTTTTGCTTTGCTGATCAGGGAGCGGGTCACTTGCGTCTGGCTCCGGACGAGCAGCGCATCGAACCCGACAATTTTTTCCTCCAGTTGTTCCGGAGTCAGTTCGGTATCAACGACAACATGAATATTTTTTGCCTCCCGTAAAGGCTGAATTCCCTCTTCACTTAACGGGTCCGTGATTAAAACGTGAAAAGTCATTTCTGTCCCTCCTGGTTGACGTAAATTTCCTGGGCTGCCTGTACTCCTTTTCCTAGCTCAATCGATTTCCCGATTTTCGTTAAGCCGATTTCCAGCAGGCTGATTGTCTGCAGCACGTCGGCCGGGGAGCAATAGCCCATGTGGCCGATGCGGAAAATTTGTCCTTTCAAATGCTGCTGCCCGCCGGCAAGGGTCAGGCCAAAGTCTTCCTTCACTGCTTTCCGCAGCATTTCCGGGTCAAAATCAGCCGGTTTTACTGCCGTAACCGTAGGCGATGCATCCGAATCAGCGGTAAACAAAGGAATGTCGAGCGCCTGGAAAGCGGCCCGCGTCATTTTCATCATAAGCTGATGCCGCCGATACACTTCCTCCAATCCTTCTTCCTCCAGCAGCTTAAGCACTTCCTGCAGTCCGTATAAAAGGGAGACGGCCGGGGTAAAAGGAGTGGAGTTTTTCTCCAAGTTATCTCGATATTTTCTTAGATCGAAATAAAAGCGGGAGCGGTTATTTTCTTCCATCGCCTTCCATGCCCGCTTGCTTGCAGCAATAAAGGTCAATCCCGCCGGCAGCATGAGCGCTTTTTGCGAACCGGTTACGACAACATCGACACCCCATTCGTCCATCTTTGTTTCTGCGCCGCCGACAGCGGATACCCCGTCAACAATAACAAGGGCATTGGAATATTGCCGCACTGCTTTCGCGATATCTGCAACCGGGTTCAGCACCCCGGTGGACGTTTCGCAATATGTACAAAAGACAGCGGAAATGCCCGGATGCTGCTGCAGCAGATGGGCCACCTTTTCCGAATGGACTGCTTCACCCCAAGGGACGTCAAGCCGGTGATAGCGAATTTCATATGCATCGCAAATTTTGGCAAACCGATCGCCGAATGCTCCGGTAACAATGACAAGAACTTCATCGCCCGGCTTCACCGTATTGACGACAGCCGTCTCCAGTCCGGCGGTGCCGCTTCCTGCAAGAACGAGCACTTCCTCTTCCGTGCCAAAAACCGGCTTTAATTTTGGTGTGATATCCTCTAGCAGTTCCTTTGCTTCATCCCCGCGATGGCCGATCATCGGCTGGGACATTGCCCGCTGCACCCTCGGCGGAATCGGGGTCGGTCCCGGAATTCTAAGTATTTGCTGGTCAGGTAACAATGGTGATTTCCCCTTTCCGATGTAAACTTATTTACAAATTTTCGTGCATTTGTTGTTAAATATAGCAGTAATATCGGAGGTGTCAATGACTTTTTGCATCACCAAAAGGTAAAAATTTGCAAATTTTTTCTGTAAAGCGGTTACATTCATTTTTGTAACAAAAAATTTACAAATGATGGAAAGTCAATGCTGACCGTTATGTAAACGTATACAATATATTGCACTTGGCAAAAAATTAAAAAAGTTTACAAAAACCTATTGACCTTCTTGGCAAAACGTTATATTATTATCGGCAATATCAGAAATCTCCCATAATTCACAGTTAAAAATATTGGGGGAAAATAAAAAACGATGCATTCATTTTTTCAAATATTAACTTCAATTTGTTAAATCATTATTACGGTAAATCAAAAAATAAGCGGAAATCGATGACGGGAACAGAAACACGAGAATTCGTACTCACAGAGATCTAGGGTTGCTGAGAGCCTAGAAGTACACCGTGTTTTCTTCTCCTCCCTGAGTGCTAAGCTGAACGGACCGGGTTCCTATTAGGTTTAGCCAGGTGTAATAACACCTGTTACCAAAAGGGGACTGCGATTTTGCAGTCCGTGAGGCAGCATGCCGCGAGGGTGCTGCGAAACTGGGTGGTACCGTGAAAAGAAGGCTCTTTTCTCCCCATGCATTACTCTGCCATCGTGCAGATTTTGGGGAAAGAAGGGCCTTTTTCCTATTTTCCCTAACGAAACATGAAATGGAAATATAGCGATTTAATTGAAGGAGGTTCGTACAAAAGTGAAAGTTGAGGCTAGGCCGATGGAGGAAACAGAAAAAGGATTAAAGAGGGGAGCGGATATCTTTGTCGAATCCCTCGTCGAGCAAGGAGTAGACACGATTTTTGGCTATCCGGGCGGAGCGGTGCTCCCGATATACGACGCACTATACCGCAGCAATGCACCTTTTGACCACGTGCTTTGCCGCCATGAACAAGGGCTGATCCATGCAGCGGAAGGCTATGCACGGGTTACCGGAAAGCCGGGAGTTGTCATTGCTACATCAGGACCAGGAGCGACGAACTTAATTACCGGCATTACCGATGCGATGATGGATTCCTTGCCGATGGTCATTTTTACCGGTCAAGTCGCAACGCGGGTCATTGGAACCGACGCCTTTCAGGAAGCGGATGTCATTGGCCTGACCACACCGATTACGAAATATAATTATCAAGTTACGTCATTAAAAGAGCTGCCGCGGGTCATTAAAGAAGCGTTCCATATTGCCACAACGGGACGAAAAGGTCCGGTTGTGATTGATATACCGAAAAACGTGTCTGAAGAATTTGCTTCCGGAACGTACGATACAACGGTCCGTTTGCCGGGGTACCAGCCGACAACGAAACCGAATCCGCTGCAAATTCGCCGGCTGCAGGAAGCGTTAAGCACAGCAGAGCGGCCCGTTCTCCTCGCAGGAGCAGGCGTGCTGTTTGCGGAAGCAAGCGAAGAGCTCCGGAAGTTTGTCAAAAAATATCAGCTGCCCGTCGTGACGACGCTGCTCGGCCTAGGCAGTTTTCCCGGATCGGATCCCCTGTTTTTAGGGATGGCAGGAATGCACGGAACGTACACTGCCAACATGGCGATTTATGAATGCGACCTGCTCATCAATATCGGCGCCCGGTTTGATGACCGCCTCACCGGAGCAGTGCAGCATTTTGCCCCGAAGGCGAAAGTCGCCCATATCGATATCGACCCGGCGGAAATCGGAAAAAATATTACGACGCAAATTCCGGTCGTTGCCGATGCCAAAGAAGCGCTGAACGCCCTTATGAAAGAAGAGGTGAAAAAGAAGGACCATCAGGATTGGCTGGATCATTTGCAGAAGAAAAAAGCGAAATATCCGCTCTGGTATGAACGGTCCAAAGAATCGATTTCACCCCAGTGGCTCATTGAACAGGTGTATCGCATATCCAAAGGGGAAGCAATCGTAACGACGGATGTCGGACAGCACCAAATGTGGGCGGCCCAATTTTACACCTTTGATAAGCCGGACAAATGGGTCACTTCCGGAGGACTCGGCACGATGGGATTTGGTTTCCCGGCAGCGATCGGCGCCCAGCTGGCGAAGCCGGATGAAATGGTCGTTGCCATCGTCGGAGACGGCGGTTTCCAAATGACGATCCAAGAATTATCCGTCGTAAAAGAACGGAATTTGCCGGTGAAAATCATCATCGTCAATAACGAAGCGTTAGGCATGGTCCGGCAATGGCAGGAGAAATTTTACGAAGAGCGGTATTCCGAATCGATTCTGCAAAATCCGGACTTCGTCAAAATCGCGGAAGGATACGGCATTAAAGGATACCGGGTGACAAAGGAAGAAGATGTTCCGGCTCTCCTGGAAGAAGTGCTGTACAGTGACGGACCGGCCCTGATCGACTGCCGGGTGGAAAAACTGGAGTGTGTCTATCCGATGGTTGCTCCAGGAAAGGGAAATCACGAAATGATTGGGGTGACAAAATGAGACGGATTATAACAGCAACGGTGCAAAACCGGAGCGGCGTGCTGAACCGGATTACCGGCATGCTGTCGAAGCGGCAATTTAATATCGAATCGATTACCGTCGGCCCGTCGGAAACGGAAGGGGTATCGAAAATGACCTTCGTCGTTGACGTCAGCGACGACCGAAAACTGGAACAGCTGACGAAACAGCTCAACAAGCAAATCGACGTGCTGAAAGTTTCCGACATTACCGATAAGGCGATGGTGGCAAGGGAACTGGCCCTGATTAAAGTGGGGAGCAACGTTCAGACGCAGCCGGAAATTCAAGGGATTATTACTCCGTTCCGGGCGAGCATCATCGACGTCAGCAAAGATTCAGTCATCGTCCAAGTAACCGGGAAGCCGGAAAAAATCGATGCCCTGATTGAGCTGCTAAGACCATACGGCATTAAAGAACTGAGCCGGACGGGAGTCACCGCCTTCTTGCGGGGACAGCAGCCGAAAGTAATCCACGAAGCAAATACGCTATTAATATAAAAAATCATATGGAAAGGGAGATTGCTATGACAAAAGTTTTATATGAAAAAGATATCCAGAAAGAAGTGTTACAAGGAAAGAAGATTGCGATTATCGGTTACGGTTCTCAAGGCCATGCCCATGCACTGAACCTTCGGGACAGCGGCTTTGACGTTGTTGTCGGCTTGCGGCCAGGGAAATCTCAGAGAAGAGCGGAGGAAGATGGCTTCCAAGTTTATTCCGTTGCCGATGCGGTAAAAGAAGCAGATGTGACGATGCTTCTGCTGCCGGACGAACTGCAGAAAAAAGTGTATGAAGAAAGCATTAAGCCGAATTTGCAGCCAGGCAGTGCTATCGCTTTTGCCCACGGGTTTAACATCCATTACTCCCAAGTGGTGCCGCCGAACAACGTGGACGTCTTTCTAGTAGCGCCAAAGGGGCCGGGGCATCTGGTGCGGCAAACGTATGAAGAAGGGGCTGGAGTTCCTGCACTGTATGCGGTCTATCAGGATGTTTCCGGAAAAGCGAAGGAAATTGCCCTTAGCTATGCCGCCGGAATCGGTGCCGCCCGGGCGGGGATTTTAGAGACGACGTTCCGGGAAGAAACGGAAACGGATCTGTTTGGGGAGCAGGCGGTCCTTTGCGGCGGGCTTACGAGCCTCATTAAAGCCGGCTTTGAAACGCTGACGGAAGCAGGATACCAGCCGGAAGTTGCCTATTTCGAATGTTTGCACGAAATGAAGCTGATCGTCGACCTGCTCTATGAAGGCGGACTGGAAAACATGCGCTATTCCATCTCCGATACGGCCCAATGGGGAGATTTCGTGTCCGGACCGCGGGTAATCAACGAAGAAACGAAGGCACGGATGAAGGAAATTTTAGCAGATGTGCAATCCGGAAAATTTGCGAAGGAATGGATTTTGGAAAACCAGGCAGGCCGTCCGCAGTTTAATGCCATTAACGCGAGAGAAAATGCCCATCCGATTACAAAGGTCGGAAAAGAGCTGCGTGCGCTAATGCCGTTCATTCAGCAATCGGTTCAAGAGAAGGAGAGTGATGTCGGTGTCGGAAATTAAAATTTTTGATACAACCCTTCGGGACGGGGAACAGTCCCCTGGTGTGAACCTGAATAAGATGGAAAAGCTGGAAATTGCAAAACAGCTTGAACGCCTTGGGGTTGACGTGATGGAAGCGGGATTTCCCGCTTCCTCTCAAGGAGATTTTGAAGCGGTAAAGCTGATTGCGGATACGATAAAAGACGCTTCCGTAACCGGGCTTGCCCGTACGGTAAAATCCGATATCGATATCGCCTGGGAAGCGCTGAAAAATACTGCCGAACCGCGAATTCACGTGTTTTTGGCAACATCTCCCATTCATATGACGTATAAGCTGCGGATGACGCCGGAGCAGGTGATCGAACAATCGGTGGAAATGGTGAAATATGCGAAAAAGAAGTTTCCGCAAATCGAATGGTCCGCAGAAGATGCGACCCGCTCAGACTGGAAATTCCTTGCCCAAATTATTGAAAAAGTAATCGATGCGGGAGCTACCGTTATTAACCTTCCGGATACCGTCGGCTATACGACACCGGAAGAGTACGGGAAAATGTTCCGTTATATCCGGGAACATGTACCAAATATTGATAAAGTAAGCCTTTCCTGCCATTGTCATGATGATTTAGGAATGGCGGTGGCCAACTCGCTGGCAGCGGTGGAAAACGGAGTTACCCAAGTGGAAGGGACGATTAACGGCATCGGGGAACGGGCCGGAAATGCTGCCTTGGAAGAAGTGGCCGTCGCCTTGCACATCCGTTCTGATTTTTATCTGCACCGTACAAACTTGAATTTGCGGGAAATTAAACGGACGAGTGATTTAGTATCGAAATTAACAGGAATGTACGTTCAGGCGAACAAGGCGGTTATCGGCCGAAACGCTTATGCCCATGAATCAGGCATCCATCAGGACGGGGTGCTGAAGAACGCTCAAACTTATGAAATTATTACCCCGGAACTGGTTGGGGTCAGCTCCAACACCCTATTTCTCGGAAAACATTCCGGTCGCCATGCCTTCCGGGATAAAGTAGAAAGCTTCGGCATGGAACTTACGAAGGAACAGCTGCAGGAAGCCTTTACCCGGTTTAAGCAGCTGACCGACCGGAAGAAAGAAGTGACCGATGACGATATTTACACGATTGTCATGGATATTAAGACGGAGGCTTCGGCGGTGAGCAAATATCAGCTCGAATCGTTCCAAGTGCAGTACGGGACGAACAATATTCCGACGGCTACCGTCGTCTTGACGACACCAGACGGGGAAACGCTGCAGCAGGCTTGTACCGGCTCGGGCAGTGTAGAAGCTTTGTATAAAACCCTTAATGAACTGATCGATGAAGAATTAACGCTGCTCGATTACCAAATTAATTCCGTCGGCGGAGGGAAGGACGCCCTTGCCGAATCCCACGTCCAGCTGCAAGTAAACGATAAAGTGTTCCACGGCCGGGGATCGGCACAGGACGTGTTGGAAGCATCCGCCAATGCCTTTTTAAACGCGGTCAACCGGTACGTCATCCAGCAGCATTCCCAGCTGGTGAAGGAAGCGGTGAAATAAACGGAATCAGAAGGAAGACGTTTTACGAATAAAAAATAAAGAAAGGGGGAGGAACGTGAAAAAGGAGATTATCGTTCTTCCAGGTGATGGTGTCGGCAGAGAAGTGATGGAAGCGGCAAAAACGGTGCTGAGAGCCATTGCCGATGAATATGATCATCAGTTTGTTTTTCACGAACATGAAATCGGCGGAGCGGCCATCGACCAATACGGTGTACCATTGCCGGAAGAAACGATTGACGCTTGCATGCACGGGGATGCCATTTTGCTCGGGGCGGTCGGCGGTCCGAAATGGGATCATGTAGCGCCGGATATCCGGCCGGAAAAAGGACTGCTCGGCATCCGCAAACAGCTTGGCTTGTATGCCAATTTACGGCCGGTGAAAGGATTTAAAGCGCTGCTCCAAGCATCGCCTCTAAAAGAAGAAATTCTTGGAGAAAGCGATATTTTAATCGTTCGCGAGCTGACGGGAGGGCTGTACTTTGGCCGGCCGAGCGAGCGGAGGGACAGCGGCAATACGGTCGTTGACACGTTGTCCTACACCCGTGAAGAGATGGAACGAATCATCGAGACTGGCTTTGAAAGTGCGATGAAGCGGCGGAAAAAACTCACTTCCGTTGATAAGGCAAACGTGTTGGAGTCGAGCCGGATGTGGCGGGAAATCGTTGAAGAAAAAGCGGCACAATATCCGGAAGTGGAAGTGGAGCATCTGCTCGTCGATGCCGCGGCGATGAAACTGATCACGGAGCCTTCTCGCTTTGACGTCATCGTTACGGAAAACTTGTTCGGCGATATTTTAAGCGATGAAGCATCCGTTCTGACCGGGTCGTTAGGGATGCTGCCGTCGGCAAGCTTGCGCAGGGACGGAGTCGGCATGTATGAACCGGTTCATGGATCCGCACCGGATATTGCCGGAAAAGGGGTCGCCAATCCGATCGGGATGATTTTGTCCGCAGCAATGATGTTAAGATATTCCTTCGGTTTGGAAGAGGAAGCACGGGAAATCGAAAGAGCGGTGGATGAATGTCTCGAACAGGGGTACTTTACACCGGACTTGTTTATTCCAGGCGGAACCCCTGTTGGGACAGCAGAAATGACGGCACGGATCATAGAAAATGTAACTGCCAAAAGCATTTCTGACAGCATTTGCGGCATGTATTCGTAACAGACAGAAGTCTTCCCATCCATGAAAGTCATGGATGGGAAGGCGGTAAGAGAGAATGGGAGGGAAGTACATGGGTCAACCGAAAACAATTATCGAAAAAATTTGGGAAAAACACGTCGTCCATCGGGAAGAAGGAAAGCCGGATTTAATATATATAGACCAGCATCTTATCCATGAAGTTACTTCTCCGCAAGCGTTTGAAGGATTGCGGCTGGCCAACCGAAAAGTCCGGCGTCCAGATTTAACTTATGCGACGATGGACCATAATGTGCCTACCATTCACCGGGAAAATGTGAAGGACCCGATTTCCGTCAAACAAATGGAGGCGTTGCGGAAAAACTGTGAAGATTTTGGGATTGAACTGGCGGATATGTTTCATCCGGATCAGGGCATTGTGCACGTTATCGGACCGCAGCTCGGTCTTACCCAGCCAGGGAAAACGATCGTGTGCGGCGACAGCCATACGTCTACCCATGGAGCATTTGGCGCTCTCGCTTTTGGAATCGGCACGAGCGAAGTGGAGCATGTGCTTGCAACCCAAACCCTTTGGCAAGAAAAACCGAAAACGTTAAACGTCCATGTAGTCGGTGAACTTGGCCCTGGGGTAACAGCGAAAGATTTAATCTTAGCGATCATTGCCAAATTTGGCGTGAAATTCGGAACGGGCTACGTGATGGAATATACCGGAGAGGCCATCCGGAATCTCGATATGGAAGGCCGGATGACGGTTTGCAATATGTCCATTGAAGGCGGCGCCCGGGCAGGATTAATCAGTCCGGACGAGAAAACGATTGAATATTTGCGGGGCAGAAGATACGTGCCTAAAGGTGAGGAATTTGAAAAGAAAGCGAAAGAATGGCTTGCCCTCGCCACCGATGAAGGTGCCGTTTACGATAAGACGGTAACGATTCATGCGGATGAAGTCGAACCTCAAGTTACATGGGGCACGAACCCGGGAATGTGCGTCCCTGTCAGCGGATCGACTCCAAGCCTGGATGAGGTGGAAAATAAGGAAGAAGTGCGAAGAGCTCTGGAATATATGGGACTGGAAGAAAACCAGCCGATTACATCCATTGAAGTCGACCATGTGTTCATCGGTTCCTGTACGAATTCCCGGTTAAGCGATTTGCAAAAAGCAGCGGAAATCGTCAAAGGAAGAAAAGTGAAGGACGGCATTAAAGCAATCGTCGTACCAGGTTCCTTTACGGTGAAAATGGAAGCAGAAAAACTGGGCATCGATCAAATATTTAAAGATGCCGGCTTTGAATGGCGGGATTCGGGCTGCAGCATGTGTCTCGGGATGAACGATGATATCGTGCCGCCAGGCGGAAGATGTGCATCGACATCGAACCGGAACTTTGAAGGAAGACAAGGAAGCGGGGCAAGAACCCACCTCGTCAGTCCGGAAATGGCTGCCGCAGCTGCCATTGAAGGCCATTTCGTCGACGTAAGAGAATATAAGGCCAGAGTTTTGCAGTAGGAGGGAGAACATGAAAGCCATTAAGGAACATAAAGGAAGAGTTTTTCCGTTAAACCGGGCGAACGTGGATACAGACCAAATTATCCCGAAACAGTTTTTAAAACGAATCGAGCGCACCGGCTTCGGCCAGTTCCTTTTTTACAACTGGCGCTTTGACGAAGACGGAAAGGAAAGACCGGATTTTCCGTTAAATGATCTGAAATATAAAGGAACATCGATTCTTGTTGCAGGGGAAAACTTCGGCTGCGGTTCCTCCCGGGAACATGCACCGTGGGCATTGCTCGATTACGGCTTTCAAGTAATTATCGCCCCGAGTTTTGCCGATATTTTCTATAATAATGCATTAAAAAACGGCATCATATTGATAAAGATGGAGGAAGCCCAAGTTAACGAATGGATGGAAAAAGCAGAAGAAGGAGACTTGGAACTTCACGTCCATTTAGAAAAACAGGAAATTACCGATGGTGAGGGAAATACGGTAGCCTTTGATATTCCTGCTTACCATAAGGAAAAGTTAATCCACGGCTGGGATGATATTGCACTGACATTGCAGCTGGAAGATAAAATTAAACAGTACGAAGAAACGATGCAAGTTTAAAGAAAGGGAGAGTGACAAAATTGGGGATTGCCTGACAGGTGAGTTAGTTCATACAGCTTGGAAGAGATTGACACCGATCGTTCACCAGACACCGTTATTAACATCAGCAACGACGAATGAATTAGTAGGAAAGCATGTCTATTTTAAGATGGAAAACCAGCAAAAAACTGGTGCCTTTAAGTTCCGCGGCGCCACCTACAAATTAATGCAGCTTAAAAAGAAGCAGCTGGCGAAGGGGGTGATTACCGCATCCGCAGGAAATCATGCCCAGGGGGTGGCGCTGGCAGCCCGTAAATTGGGAGTGAAGGCAACGATTTTTATGGCAGAAAAAACACCACTTGCCAAAGTGAACGCGACAAAAAATTATGGCGCTGATGTTGTGTTGACAGGCGAAAGTTTCCAGGAGGCATACGAAGCATCTTTACTTCACCAGAAGGAAAGCGGTGCAGTGTATATTCATCCCTTTGATGATTATGATATTATGACGGGGCAAGGCACGATGGTCATGGAAATGCTCCGTCAAGAAGACCGGATCGATACGATTATCGTGCCGATTGGCGGCGGCGGCCTGATTAGCGGCGTAGCGGTGGCGGCAAAGCACGTGAACCGCAATATGAAGATTATCGGCGTCCAGGCAGAAGGAGCGAAAGCTATTTACGAAAGCTATCACAAGAACATCGTGAAAGAGCTCGATACAGTTTCTACCATTGCCGAGGGGATTGCGGTAAAAAAACCGGGAGAAAAGACGCTGCCGATTATTCGGAAATATGTCGATGATATTGTGACCGTCACCGACGAGGAGATTGCCGCTGCCATTTATTACATGCTGGAGCGGAATAAAACGTTAATGGAAGGGGCAGGTGCTGCAGCGCTAGCCGCACTGTTCGCCCATAACGATAAAATTCATTCCCGCCATTGCGGCATTATCGTCAGCGGCGGAAACTTAGATATTAGCTTGATGGCAAAAATTGAACAAATGGCAAAAAAAGCGGAGCCAAGGGAAGAACAGCTCCTCGTCGTATAAAGTAATAGAACCGTCTGAAATCATTCGATTTCAGGCGGTTTTTTGGTGTTTGAATCGAAGTAAGAAATCAAGAATGCCAGAATATTGAAGCACAGCCGCAAAATAGAGAAATCATTTTTTAGGCTAGGTCTGTAGAAATATGTCGTTATATGTATAAAGAAAAAACAACTGTGTAAATGGAACTAATGTTATAATACAGAAATAAAATTTTGTACTGTCACAGTAATTATCACCTATATTATAACCCAAAGATGTTATATAACAAAATATAATTTTCTTCAAATCTTCCAAATAGGAATTTTATCATACTTCTATCGGACTGCGAGAAAATTGTCGATTTCTGTTAATTATCATTAATTACTTGATTTTTCAAAAATATTACAATATAATTTTCGTAACATTCTATTTTTTATATAAAAGTAATATTTTTATAAAAATAGGAATTGTCATTGTATGCAAACTTCTAATAGAGTAAGGGGGATCAGCGTGGAAAATCCATTGTTGCAAATCAACCATTTAAGTACCTCATTTCGTATCGGTGACCAATATTACCGGGCGGTGGATGACGTATCGCTTTCGGTAAACAAAAACGAAGTGCTGGGCATCGTCGGGGAATCAGGATCAGGAAAAAGCGCCCTCGCTTACTCCATCATGCGCTTGCATAACCGGGCAAAAATCGAAGGGGAAATCCTCTTTCGCGGAAAAGATATTATGACTTTAAAAAACTCCGAAATGAATAAACTGCGGGGAAATGATATGGCAATGATTTTCCAGGATCCCCTTACTGCCTTAAATCCGTTAATGCCAGTCGGCAATCAGATTGGCGAAACCCTCCTTCTCCATCAGCCAAATATATCCAAACACGAGCGGAAAGAGCGGGTGCTCGAACTGCTTCATCTCGTGGGCATTCCGCGTCCAAACTACGTATATGAACAATTTCCCCATGAATTATCCGGGGGGATGCGCCAGCGAATTGTCATCGCCATTGCGATTGCCAATAAGCCGGAGCTGCTTATTGCCGATGAGCCGACGACGGCATTAGATGTGACGATTCAGGCGCAAATCCTCGATTTAATCCGAGAATTAAAAGAAGATATGCATTCCGGCGTCATTCTGATTACCCATGATTTAGGGGTAGTAGCAGAAATGGCGGATCGGGTAGCTGTCATGTATGCCGGTGAGATAGTGGAAATTGCGGATGTCGTCTCATTGTTCGAAAATCCGCTCCATCCTTACACCCGGTCTCTTCTCAATTCGGTTCCGGCGGAAGGACAAGACCGGCTCCACGTCATTCAGGGTATTGTGCCGGCGCTGCAATATTTGCCGCGGGAAGGCTGCCGGTTTAGGGAAAGAATTCCATGGATTGATCCGTCAGCCCATGAAGAACATCCCGAACTCCATGAAGTCGAACCTGGTCATTTCGTCCGCTGCACGTGCTTTAAACAGTTCTACTTCCCGGATAAAAGAGAGGAGGCAGGAATATATGGCAATTCTTGAAGTTACGAATCTAAAAGTCTACTTTCCTATTAAAGCAGGGATCTTTAACCGGACGGTAGATTACGTCCGGGCAGTCGACGGCGTTTCCTTTGTTTTGGAAGAGGGGAAAACTTACGGGCTTGTTGGCGAATCCGGATCGGGCAAAACGACGACAGGCCGGGCAATTATCGGTTTGGAGAAAGTTACGGAAGGAAAGATTGTTTTTCAAGGGAAGGACATAACGAAAAAAAGGGCAAGAACCCGGGAACTGAACAGAAATATGCAGATGATTTTCCAGGACCCCTATTCTTCCTTAAATCCGAAAAAGCGGGTGCTGGACATCGTAGCTGAACCGTTAAGGAATTATGAACATTTATCAAAGAAGCAAGAGAAAATGCGGGTGCAGGAATTGCTTGAATTGGTCGGGCTAAGTCCGGAAAGCATTTTAAAATATCCCCATGAATTTTCCGGCGGCCAGCGCCAGCGGATCGGGATAGCGAGGGCCATCGCCTTGAAGCCAAAATTAATCATCGCCGATGAGCCGGTATCCGCATTGGACGTTTCAGTACAAGCCCAGGTGCTGAACTTTATGAAAGATATTCAGAAGGAACTGGGGCTTACCTATTTATTCATCAGCCATGATTTAGGGATCGTCAAACATATGTGTGACGAAATCGCGATTATGTATAAAGGCAGGCATGTGGAACAGGGAACGAAAGAAGATATTTTTGAACGGCCGCAGCATATTTATACGAAACGGCTCGTTGCCGCCATTCCGGAAATTAATCCGAGACATCGGGAAAAGCAGTTTCAGTTTCGCAAAGAAGTCGAGAAGGAATATGATGCTGCCTACGATGACTACTTCAACAAAGATGGGCTTGCTTATCAACTGCAAAAAATATCCGATACCCATCTTGTGGCACTCCCGGAGAAAGGGTGAAATTTATGTGGAAATTTATCGTTAGGAGAATTATCATTACGTTTCCGCAGCTGATTTTGCTGAGCGTGCTGCTCTTCTTAATGGCACAGGCCATGCCGGGAGATGCGTTAACCGGACTGATTGACCCGAATGTTCCGGAAGAAGTAAAAGAGCAGCGCAGGGAAGAGCTTGGATTAAATGATCCATGGCATGTCCGGTATGTCGATTGGGTGTCCGGGATCGTCAAAGGGGATCTTGGCCAGTCCTTCCGTTTTAAAATGCCGGTGACCGAAGTCGTGACTGACCGGGTTATTAATTCCTTCTGGCTTTCTCTCGTTACTTTAGTTTTTACTTATCTGATTGCGGTTCCCCTTGGCATGTTAAGCGGAAGGTACAACAATACATTGCTCGATTCTGCCATCACAACGTATACATACATCGGTTTTGCCACACCGATATTCATCTTTGCTTTAGTGATGGTGTGGGTATTTGGCTACAATTTAGGCTGGTTTCCGACGAGCGGCAGTGTCGCACCCGGACTGGAGCCGGGAACGATGGAATATTATTTAAGCAAATTTTATCATTTGCTGCTGCCGGCACTTTCGATGGCGCTCATTCAAACCGTCTCAACGGTCCAGTATTTGCGCAGTGAAATCATTGATACGAAACAGAAAGATTTTATTATTACCGCTCGGGCGAAGGGTGCCTCGGAATCAAGAGTCTACAACAGACATATTTTTCGCAATTCGATTCTTCCGATTGCTGCCTTTTTCGGCTATGAAATTACGACGTTAATTACCGGAAGTATTTTTGTCGAACGAATTTTTGCTTACCCGGGAATGGGGCAGCTGTTTATTGAGTCGGTTTTGCTTCGGGATTTTAGTGTCGTCAATGCGGTCGTCCTCTTATTTGGAATTGCGATGATTTTAGGAGCGTTATTGTCCGACATTATTTTAAGCATTGTGGATCCGCGCATTCGTATTAAATAAGAAAAGGCAGATTCCGAGGTGATATAAAGTGGAAATGAACAATATAAATGTGGTAGACCAAGTGCATGACCCAACGAAAAGTCCGTCGGGATTGCGGATTTTATGGAAGGAGATTGTCCGGGATAAGCTGGCGTTAGTTTCTCTTATTTTTCTCATTGTAATCAGTTTATCGGTTTTTACAATTTCTCTCGTACTGGATCAAGATGAAATTGTCAAGGTTGATTTATTTGCCATCAATGAGCCGCCTTCCGAGGAGTTTATTCTCGGTACCGATTACGGCGGACGGGATGTATTCGGGCAGCTGATTATCGGCACGAGAAATACGATGCTGATCGGCATTGCTGTCACCTTAATGAGCGGAATATTTGGGGTTGCCTTTGGGCTGATTGCCGGCTACTTTGGCGGGCATATCGATAACGCACTCATGCGGGTATTAGACTTTTTCCAAATCCTTCCGTTTACAATGCTCGTCATCGTCTTCGTTGCCATCGTGCCCAAATATACGATTTTTTCCTTTGCGCTCATTTTTGCTGCTTTCAGCTGGATGGGCATCGCCAGGCTAATCCGTTCCAAGGCGCTGCAGGAAAAAGAACTGGAATATATTAAAGCGTCACAAACGCTAGGGACATCCCATCCAAAAATTATTTTCCGCGAAATGATGCCGAATATCAGTTCCTTAATTATTGTGACGATGACGCTAAATTTGGCGAACAATATCGGGATTGAGTCTGGATTATCCTTTTTAGGCTTTGGTTTTCCGGAAACGACTCCAAGCCTGGGAACATTGTTAAGTTACGCAATGAACCCGCAAACGCTGGAACATCGTTGGTGGATTTGGGCCCCGGCAGCAGTGATGATCTTAGTATTGATGCTTGCTGTCAGAAATGTGGGCGAAGCGCTGCGGCGGGCGACCGATGCCCGGCAGCGGCGGGGATAAGTTTGGTACTGGCATCCTTTTTCGGGATGTTTAGTATACATGTCAGACTTATGAGCTGACAAATAAATATTAGGGGAGGTTAAAAGATGTGTAAACCAAGCAGGCTGAAATGGCTATTAGCCTTCATGCTTATGTTGTTGCTCGTGTTGGCAGCATGCAGCGGAGATTCTGGCGAAGAAGCAGAGAGCAGTGACGATACAGAATCGACCGAAGAAGCTGCGGAAGAGACAGAGGAACAAGAAGAAGAAGGGGAAGAGGAATCGGAAGATAATATTTATTCCATTGACGACTTCAGCCCGGTAAAAACCGATCAGGGAGAACCGATGGATGGAGGTACGCTCAATTTCGGTTTAGTTTCTGACACGGTTTTTGAGGGAGTATTAAATCCGGTATTCTATGAAGGAAATCCGGATGCAGAAGTGATGGAGTTTTTTGTAGAAGGACTTTTCAGTTTTGATGAAAACTTCAATTATACCCAAGATGGTGCAGCAACATGGAAGTTGGACGAAAATGATGACGGCACGGTAACGATGACGGTGGAAATCCGCGACAATGTCAACTGGCATGACGGCGAACCGGTTACGGCGGAAGATTTGGCTTTTGCCTATGAAGTCATCGGTCATCCGGACTATACCGGAGTACGCTACTACTTAGTGGAAAATGTGCTCGGCATGGAAGAATATAATGCCGGCGAAGCAGATTCCATTTCCGGTTTAGAGATTGTCGATGAGAAGACATTGAAGATTACCTTTACCCATGCGTTCCCAGGAATTAAAGCAAGCGGTTTATGGGATGATCCGCTGCCGAAACATATTTTTGGGGATATTCCGGTAGAGGAGATGGCTGAGTCGGATGCCGTCCGGAAAAACCCGATCGGATTCGGGCCATTTAAGGTGGAAACGATTACTCCTGGAGAAGCTGTCACGTTTTCTGCCTTTGAAGACTACTGGCAAGGTCCGCCAAAACTGGATGGGGTAACGTTAAAGGTTGTTCCTCCGGAAACGGTGGCGGAAGCGTTAGAATCTGGAGAAATAGATACGGTAGATAGATTCCCAACGGATCAATATCCAGATGTTAAAGATAAACTGACGAATGTGGAATTTTTAGGACAGCAGGAATTGGCATATACGTATATCGGCTTTAAGCTCGGCAAGCGCAATGATGACGGAGAAGCAGTCATGGATCCGGATGCAAAGATGGCGGATGTCAACTTGCGCCGGGCAATGTGGCATGCAGTGGATAACGATGCTGTCGGCGAACGATTCTATAACGGATTGCGCTGGAAAGCAACTTCGTTAATTATTCCGCGGTTCACTTATTATCATAAGCCGGATTTAGATGTTCCAGATTACGATCCGGATGAAGCCAACCGGATTTTGGACGAAGCAGGATATATTGATGTCGATGGCGACGGATTGAGAGAAGATCCGAACGGAGAAAAACTGACAATTAACTTTGCCTCCATGTCTGGCGGTGAGGTGGCAGAACCGATTGCCAACTACTACATCCAGGCATGGAAGCAAGTCGGTTTGGATGTGCAGCTTGTCGATGGACGTTTGCTGGAATTTAACACGTTCTATGACCGGGTAGAAGCCGACGACCCTGAAATTGACATCTATCAAGGTGCATGGGGTACAGGTACGGACGTCGACCAGCGAGGATTATACAGCCGTACGGCATCGTACAACTATCCGCGCTATGCTAGCGACAAGAATGATGAGCTGTTAGAAGCAGGAGCTTCCCCTGAGGCAATGGATTTGGAATATAGGAAAGAAATCTACAATCAGTGGCAAGAGCTGATGGTAGAAGAAATTCCAGTATTCCCGACCCTATACCGTGCCGAGCTCATACCGGTTAACAACCGTGTAACGGGCTGGAATATCCAAGATCATTGGAACGGTCTATATGAAGTAGGCGTAACCCAAGACGATCCAATCCTTCCATAAAATATAAAAGCGGAGCAGAAAAGGCTGCTCCGCTTTGTCATGTACTGCCGCCAAGAGCTTCTCGTACGTTCATTTTTCTTTTTGTTTGAAGGCAATGGTGAATAAGATGCCGTTTATAAAAGTTACGAATCCGAGTACTAGCCACATTATTTCCTTGCCGAATAGATAGGATATGAAAAAGAAAAAGGCGGCAATGAAAAACAAGACGCTGGCTGCCGAATATAATTTCTTTTTCTCAACTTCCTGCTTTGCCACGGTAAACAAACCTCCTTTGTTTTATATTCACTGTCATCGGGACAAGGTGCCGTTCGCATTTTGCCGGTGACGGTTAATTTAAAGTCGTAAGCATAAAAGACTCCATTTGCTAAGAAAATAATGGCGATGAGAGTTCAGCGGGATTCATCCTTAAACAAGGATACGATAAAAATAAAAAATGCAGCAACAAAAAATAGTAAATTACTTTTTTATGAAGCTTTCTGTTCTTCTCGCGCTTATTTGTCAATATTGTTTCATCCCCCCCTCTTGGTCATTTCCCATGCGTTTACCTTCCGATGAACAAGCCAATTCTAATGACAATATATGTATATTCACTTCCAAATCCCGTTAGTGCTATATATGAGCAATTCATACAAGTGACGCTTCCCGAATTTAATGGGGTGTTAGGCCACGATAGTATCCGATGACAAGTAGTATATCGTTCCGCTATAATATTCCTTAGATGAATTTGAGGAGGAATTGTATGTTGGGCGAAAAAGATATAGGCAAGAAGCTTGCCGGCGAGCAGGCTGCAAACGAAGTCCAGGACGGAATGAAAGTCGGTTTAGGTTCCGGTTCGACCGTTTACTGGATGGTAAAAAGATTGGGCGAAAGAGTACAGCAAGGATTAAAAGTCGAAGGGATTCCATCCTCTAATCAAACGGAACAATGGGCGAAAGAATTCGGTGTCCCCCTTACTAATTTTTCCCAGGTGGATTATCTCGACGTGACGATCGACGGGGCAGATGAAGTGGATGAAAACCTCAATTTAATTAAAGGCGGAGGCGGTGCTCTGTTCCGGGAAAAAGTGATTGCCGAGGCAGCGAAAAAGTTTGTGATTATCGTTGACCAATCAAAAGTCGTCACCCAATTGGGAGCTTATCCGCTGCCGGTAGAAGTATTGCCATTCGGCTGGGAAATGGCGGCAAAATCGATCGAAGCATTAGGTTGCGAATGGAAGCTGCGCCGGCGCAATAATGAAATATTTGTAACGGATAACGGCAATTATATATTAGATTGTGATTTCGGGATGATTCCCAATCCGGAAGAATTACATAAACAATTAAAAATGATTGTCGGTGTCGTGGAAACAGGATTATTTGCGAATATGGCGGACAAAGTGATTATTGGCGGCCGGGAAACAACAAAAACGATCGAAGCCTAGCGGTCAGTCTTGGGTATCGCCGGTGCGCATCACCGGCGGCACTTATATACAAAAGCCTGCTTTTTTAAGAGCGCTGCAGGCTGCTTCAATTTTATCCATGGAATCCGCTTCCAGCGTATGCTGGTGAATCCCTTTCGTCAATGTCAGCAAATAAGGAGCATTCGTTTCTTTGATTCGATGATAAAAGGCATCGGCTTCCTTCCGGCTGCTGACGCCAATCGGAGCCGTCAATTTACCGTATACGGCATGTTCCACGATGACGTCTTTTACGGTGACGCCATGGTCGACAATCGTATACAATTCATCTAACGTCTGTTCCGGACCGTGTTTGCAGACTATGACTTTCCGGAACGGGGCGTTTTCTTTTTGCTTGTCCAAGTAGATGTATCCTTGGCTTGTGGATACAATCGGCTCATTTTTTGCCTTTAATACGGAAATATCCTGAACGATTACTTGGCGGGACACTTTCGTTTTATTCGCTAAGTCCCGGCCGGATACCGGGGATGTTGCTTCTTTTAACACCGATACGATAAATTGCTGCCTTTCCAAAGGCGGCATTTTTCTATCTCCATTCACATTTGTCCCTCCCTTTGCCGTCCCTAGTTTCCAGTAAAAATCACTTGATTCTATGTTAAATCTATGTAAAGATAGATGACAAGACAGCTATATATTCTCTAGTATAATAAAAATCGGCAGAAAAAGAAAATACGTTTTTTCAATAGGGATGCACGGGTCCTGTCATTCCAGCCGTGCCTCTATTTATCAATTTATTGTGAAAAAATTCACAATATAGAAAGCGATATATATTTTTGGAAAATAGAACCATCTGTATACTGCTATGAGGCTCACATTGGAGGTAAAATGATGAATCCATTATACGTACGAAAAGCACTTGAATCTTTTTTCCTGGAAGATATTGGCGAAAGGGATCTGACGAGCAGCACGATTTTCCCTGCAGCGCAAAAAGGCAGGGGAGTATTTATCGCAAAGGAAGACGGCATCATTTCCGGCTTGCCGATTATCGAAGAAGCATATCATTTGCTGGACCGAAATATTGAAGTCGTCCTGCATAAGGAAGACGGCCAGCTTGTCAAAAAAGGAGAAACAATTGCTGAAGCGTTCGGCCCGGTACGTTTCCTGCTTACAGGAGAACGGGTTATTTTAAATCTGCTCCAGCGAATGAGCGGCATTGCTACGATGACCCGCCGCTGCAAAGAAGCGCTCGCTGACCCAACGATTCAAATTTGCGATACGAGAAAAACAGCGCCAGGATTGCGTATTTTTGACAAGTATGCCGTTGTAACCGGCGGCGGCAGAAACCACCGCAACGGATTATACGACGGAGTAATGATCAAGGATAACCATATTTCCTATGCCGGTTCCATTACGAACGCAGTAAACGCGGTAAGGGAAAAATTAGGCCATATGGTGAAAATCGAAGTAGAAACAGAAACCCGGGAAGAAGTTTTGGAAGCGGTTCAAGCTGGAGCTGACGTTATCATGTTCGACAACCGGAAACCGGAAGAGGTAAAAGAATTTGCTCAGCTTGTTCCCGAACATATCGTCACCGAAGCATCCGGAGGAATTACACTGGACAATATTGCAAGTTACCGCCATACCGGCGTCCAATATATTTCGTTAGGGTTTTTAACCCATTCCGTCAAAGCGTTGGATATTAGTTTGCAAGTTAAGGAAGGCGACAAAAAATAACGATCAGGAGGATCCAGCTGGTGAAAAAATTGATAAGATCTTGTTTACTGTTCCTTGTCATCTTTTTGACCGCTTGCGGTGCTGAACATGGGGATTCTCCTCTTCAGACGACGATTGTCGGAGGAAGTGTCGGCGGAGCATGGTCCGTTTTCACCGAGGGCATTGCCGAGACGATTCGCCGGGAATATGATGGTTCGATTGTAACCGTCGAGCCGGGGGGAATTGTAGAAAATCCGGCAATGGTCAGCTTAGGGAAAGTACCCTACGGCTTATCCTATGCGATGACTGCCTACGCCGCATACGAAGGCGCCGAACCTTATGACAAGCCTTACAATGATATCCGTGCGGTAAGTGTTGTCATCCCTGGCAATTACTATCAATTCCTCGTATCCGCCGATTACCGATACGACTCATTGGAGGGGATTATCAACGATAAAGCACCGATGCGCTTAGCCCTGGATGCGAAAGGGTCTGCTGGGGAAATAATTACACGGCAAATTTTTGCCGAATACGGTGTAACCTATGATGATATTGTTGCTTGGGGAGGAACGGTGGATCATTTAAGCGGTTCGAAAACCTTTGAAATGATGGCAGATAATCGAATGGACGCGACAGGTGATGCGGTATCCGTCCCTTCCAGCGATATTATCGAAGCAACGACGACGATGGACTTAAAAATGTTTTCATTCCCTGATGATGTTCTCGAAAATGTCAGTGAGAAGCTGGGGATGGAAACAGCCACCATACCGAAAAACAGCTATTCCTTTTTGCAGGAGGATATTCAAACGTTAAATACACCAGCCATTCTAATCGTCCATAAAGATGTGCCGGAAGAAGAAGTGTATCAGGTGACGAAAGCAATTTATGAACATCTCGATTATTTGCGGAACGTACATGGAGAATTTCAAAACCTGACCGAAAGAAATATGGCAAGTGTCGGACAAATTCCTTTACATCCGGGGGCGGAAAAGTTTTTTGAGGAGAAGGGAATGTTAGATGAAGGAGTTACGGGGGAGTAACATTTCTTTTGTGAAATAAATAACACATGTTCAAACGAAAGCATATGTCATTTGGGGGAAGGAATGTTGACTTGTGGCAAAGAAATATAAATTCGCCGCTTGGTTTCAAACGGGAGAAAAACGAAAACTTACAGGGATTCATTTAAAAATTTTTTATGTGCTCGCACTGATTTTGGCTGTTTATCAAATTTGGTCTGTCATCTGGGGAAAATTAGACCCGATGAATCAGATGGCGCTGCATTTATCTTTTGTACTCGCATTAACTTTTTTATTATACAGCTTTTCGAAAAAATCGATCGGGCCGCCAACGATATTCGATGTTGTTTGTGCCATCCTTGCGATTAGCGCCGGCATCTATTTTACGTATCATGCAGCGTATTTTTCCGTCCGTATTCCGATTTTAGACCCGCTGTCTCCAATGGACATTTTCTTCGGACTCGTATTTGTCCTCTTAAGCATGGAGGCAGCGCGAAGAACCATCGGATACCCGATTATCGTCCTTGTGCTGATTAGTTTCGGCTATGTATTATGGGGGCACTTTTTGCCTGGCTTGTGGCAGCACCGGCCGTTTACTGCCGGGGAATTGCTGGAAGATTTAGCCTTTAGCTTTAACGGGTTATGGGGTTCCCCTATTTCCGTGGCCGCGACTTTCGTCTTTATCTTTATGCTTTTTGGCGCCTTTTTAAAAAAGGCAGGCGCCGGGGAATTTTTCTTTAAACTTTCCATGGCCATCGCCGGAAGATCCCGGGGCGGATCGGCAAAAGTAGCTGTGATTGCCAGTGCTTTATTTGGATCGATTTCCGGAAGCCCGACGGCAAATACGGTGACGACCGGCTCCTTCACAATCCCTGTCAATAAAAGAGCCGGGTACACACCGACGACGGCAGCAGCGGTGGAAGCCGCCGCTTCTACCGGAGGGAGCATATTGCCGCCGATTATGGGTTCCGCTGCTTTCCTGATGGCAGCAGTAACCCAGTTTCCATACGCGACGATTATGGTTGCAGCAATCATTCCAGGAATTTTATATTATATTTCCTTATATTGCATGGTCCATTTTCAAGCGCTGCGTTCAAATATTCCGACGCCGAAAGACGAACATATCCCGAATCTGAAAGAAGTGTGGAAAGAAGGATGGTATTACTTCATCCCATTAATCGTTTTAGTTGTCTTTTTATTTCAGGGGTATAGCGCGTCCAGAACCGGATTTTACGGCATTCTTTCCATTATTGCCGTCAGCTGGTTCCGGAGAGAAACCCGAATGGGACTCAAGGAAATTGGGGAAGCACTCGTCGACGGGGCAAGATCAGCCATCCCGGTTTCGACCGCATGTGCAGCGGCAGGGCTGATGATTGCCGGCATTATGACGACAGGACTTGGCGGGAAATTAACGAGCATCGTTCTTTCGATAACGGAAGGAATGTTTTTCCCGACTTTGGTGTTAGTGATGGTCATATGCATTATTTTAGGGATGGGCATGCCGGTAGCAGCAGCGTACATTTTGACCGCAATGCTGGCTGCTCCTGCTTTAATTGAATTAGGCGTCAGCCCGCTGGCTGCTCACCTGTTCATCGTCTATTTCTCAATTTTTTCTGCTATTACTCCGCCGGTCGCTGTGGCTGCTTATGCGGCAGCAGGAATTGCCCAGGCAAATCCGAACCAGGTCGGATTGGAGGCGGTAAAAATCGGTATTGTCGGCTTTATCGTTCCGTTTATGTTCGTATTGGAACCGGGATTGTTAATGCAAGGGTCGGTCATGACAATTGTTATCTCCGCTATTACGGCGGCCATCGGAGTCGTTTCTCTGTCTGCCGGGATCATCGGCTGGTTTGCGGCAAGAGCGGCCATTTTGCACCGGAGTATATTGATAATCAGCGGCTGTACATTGATTTATCCCGACTTTTTCATCAGTGCATCGGGATTGGCAGGATTAATCCTCGTTTTCTTCCTCCAGAAAAGGAAAAAGGAAGCCGTCCGCCCTGCATCGGATTTCACCGGGGCAGCCGATAAAGCAATCGCAGAAAATCGTTAAAACTTTTCCGAAGTCGAAAAAAGTAGGCAATTGCCATTCTTTCGATATATAATAAATGCAAAACGTAGAAGGGGAGGAAGCCGGAAATGAAATACTTTGCCGTTTTGCTGCCAATGAAAGATGAAGAAAAAAGCAAAACCTATCGTCCGGAACATTTAGCTTACTTGGAAAAGAAAGAAGAGGAAGGGAAAGTGTTCGCCCGCGGCCGATTTGCTGACGGTACGGCAGGTCTCGTCATCTATATCGCTGACTCTTATGAAGAAGCGGAAGAACTGACAAAACAAGATCCGTACGTTATTCATGGGGCAAGGTCATACGAAATCCATGAATGGGATATGATTACAAAGGCGACATTGCTAAAATAAATGCAGTGGAGGTGTCTTCTTCGGGCACCTCTACTTTTTTTGCCTATTTTTTTCTGTCCAATACGGAGAATCCGCTTTCTCCGGGGTATGTCCTAATTTATAAAAACTAGAAATAGACTTCTACATAGTCAAAGGAAATGAATAGGTCATAGGATGGTATAAACGGAAGAAAGCAGGTGATAGGTTTATGAGTCATTCTTCGAAAAACCATTTTCCTTCTGAAAAGGTAGTTCAAGTCATGGTGGACAGCATTTTGCGCAAAAATGGGGTTAAAAGAGAGGAATTAAAAAGCAATATTTCTGAAGAACAAAAACAAATGCTGAAGGAAATGGTGGAGGATTTGCGCAAACAAGTGGAAGCATTCCAACAAAGCAACCGAACTGACGAAGATTCTGATGAATTGAGAGATTAATGAGAGAAACCTAAGTGTGCAACGTTCACTTAGGTTTTTTTCTATATAAAAACTAGACGGACAACCGGTAGGTGTTTGTTTCAAATTCTATAAATCTAGTGTTTTTGTACAGTCTATAAAGAGAAAAGTCCATAAATTATTGTATATACAACGAAAGGAGTGTTCAAAATATGACAATTTATCGGCGGATGAATACGAAAGACCGAAATCCCAATTTCTTTTTTAATGATGATGACCACAATGAAGTCGACGTAGCAGAAGATAGCCGTTTCCGTGATAATGATTTTTTTAGTGACGATGCAATTTCTCAGGAAGCAGATCAGCTATCCTTTATGGAGCAAGAATCGGCAGAATTAATCTGGGTCAAGGAATCTTGCAACATTCGAATCACTTCTACCGATACCCAGGCAGCGGTTTCCTTGCAGGCAGCTTTGCAGGTTGCTATCGGCCTGGTGTTAAGTATTTCTATTCTTGATGGCGATCAGCGAGAAAAAATTTCCCAGGAATTACTGCAAATCTCTGACGTAGAGCAAACGAACCGGCAAAAAATATTTATCTATAACACAAAGGATGCCAGGGTGAGAACAGTCGATACAGATATTGCCATCAACATTCAACTATTATTCCAGATTTTGCTCACCTTGGTCGTGCTTGTGGATATTTTATAATTTCATGGAGGTGAAAATTGATGAACCGATTGGATGAATGGCGGGCATTGGACCATTGTGACGATTTTGATAACGATACGACAGTAAAAGACGAAGCGGAGCAAGTACAAAAAACAAAGCAAGTCTCCGATGAATGGATTATCATTAAAGATTCAGAGCGGGTTGAAGTAAGGACGGTAGATACCCAGGCAGCACTTTCATTGCAAGCGAGCATTAAAGTTGCCATTGGAGTCGTTCTTTCCCTTGCGATTGCAGACGGAGACCGGAGAAATTCGGTTATGCAAGAACTGCAGCAAGTAATGAAAACGAAACAGAAAAACAGTCAAAAAACGATTGTGGAAAAATCGAGAAATGTCGTCATTAACACCTACGATACGGATATTGCGGTAAATATCCAGCTGCTCCTGCAGATTTTAATTGCCATTGTGCTGACACTGGATATTTTATAAGTGTTTCCGGCCTATTTATTCCGGCTGTTATCACACTAGATTGCCAATTTAATAGACGTTTAACTATCCCGCCAGACAGGTGGGATTTTTTACTATATTTGTAAGAAAAGGATAACTGTTCCTGATGTTAGGCTTCCTTATCAATCAAAATACATAGTAGAGTCATAAGATATGTTGAGTAATAATAGAAGAGGAGTGAAACAGATGGAAGCCTACTGGAAAGATGACGGACATGATAAAGGCTGTCATTGTCATAAAGGGAAAAATTCAAGAAAGTCATGTCATTGTCATGACAGAGGAAAAAAACATTTTGAGCATTGTGTAGAAGAGGTGTTAGAAGCAATCGTCGAAGCCCAGCGAAAAGCAAAAGATGATCATTGCGACACTTCTTGTTCCCATTCCATTGACGATTTGTTAGGAAAGCGAAAGCGGAGCAAGAAAAATACGATTCCTGTTATTCTGTACTGCGGCTGTGATCCGTTCAAAGGAACGGGCGTGGCAACGTATACTTGCGATTCAAAGAAAAAGCGGTTTAAATGCGTCGAATCCTTCTTATTTAAAGTCAAAGATGTCAAGCACGGCTGTGCCGTCCTGGAATTGTTAGCTTTTAAATCCGACTTTAAACATGATAAGAAGAAAGACCACCTCTGCTGCCCATGCTGTCAAATCGATCATAAGCCTGTCCACGATTTATTCGGAACAGGCATTTGTATTACTGTAGATTTATCTTGCTTCTGCGCTGTATCTTGCCTGGATGCCGTTCACGTTAAATAGCTGAAAGGATAAGGGCTGTAAATGAAGAACAGGAAGCCCAATGCAATGTATCGGAATCGGGTTCTTCCTTTTTTCCCTTATACAGCCCTTTTTTTAACCTCCGTAAGCTTCGATAATCTCTTCCACATCTTCCATTGGGATTTGCCCTGTTTGGCTTGATTTTGCAGTGCCATTTCCAGAAACAGGTTCGGCAGAAAAATTTCTGCTCGTTAGCAGTCTTTTAATGTCCGCCAATTCTTTTAAAATTCCGTCGGTATCGGAATGATGGCTGGATTCCGGTGCAAAATATTCATCTAAAGCAGAGAAAAGCAGATGGATTAGCGTATTGTTTTTTGCGTGGTACGCAATCTGATCCCTGATTTCCGGAGATATGGGATGGGTCTCTCCCGTTCGGACATCAATAAATTCTTCCGGTATTTTAATCGTTACATCTATAAAATAATCTGAATACACTTCTTGCATTGTTATCATCCTCTGGCAGTAGCGACGTATTCATGGCTTCCCTGCTGTTTCTTGATCATATTCATTTTCGCAAGGATCATTAATCCTAAAACGTTTAGCTTATACATATCTTCCGGGAAAAACAGTTCAATCGGCCGGCCTCTTTTCTTCCAGGAAATGGCCGTTTCTTCAATTTGCTTTTGGGCAATGGAAGCAGCTCCGCCGACAGCAATGTACATCGTTGCTCCTTTAATTTCTTGTGAACTGCTCCGAATCCGGTCAAAGGTTTCCAAAAAGCGGATGGCCAAGAGGCGCAATTGGGGAATAATGTAGCGGCTAATATCTTTCCGCACCCCGGCAAACGGCTCCACATACCATTCCGACGGTCCTTGAATAAGTTTTTCTTCCAGCTCTGCCCTCGAATCGAACGTATACAGTTCGTTTTTGCTCACCTTTCGGATAATTTCATCCAAGAATGGATTAAAGCCGAATATTTCCCCTTCGATGGAAGCGACCGGCTTCCCGTGTTTAATGCCGACGAAATCGACGGTGTCGCCCCCTAAGTCGCCGATAATAATCCCTTTTTTCGACGCTTCGGCGATGGATTCATTTTTAATGAGCAAGGTATCCTGATCCCGGGTTAATCCTAGTTATGCACAAGCACCCTCGGCGCCAATAATGACGTCTTCAATATGGAGTTTCACTGCAATTTCCTTCGGGGCGTCAATTCCCGGCACTTTATGAAAAACAATCCGGTGGGTGCCGAGAAGTTTATTTTTAAAAAGATCCTTTTTTGTCTTATATTGGGTCGTCGGCAATGAAACAGCCAGCTGATCGACGGTGAAATCCAGCTCTGTTTCCCCCGGATTTGTCTGAATCGCATGGTACGCCATCATCGCAAACAATAACGTATACGTCCGGTCTTCCGTTACTTTCTGATTATGAATGGATGTTAAGCTGACATTTTTCATTTTTAAAGCGGACTTTCTCGCATAATATACTTGCCGTTTTTCCGTAATGGAAGGACTGTTCAATTCGACAATGATATTTTCTTCCAGAAGCACATCTTCTTCATCGTACGGTTCTTCGTAAAATTCTTCGTCAAACAAGGCGACCGCATTTGGAAACTGATATTCATATAAAGCGCCCTGATCCGAAATTAAACTTTTAAACCAGCTGTTGCCAATATCAACAGCAACAATCCGCTGATTTTCCATCAATCCCCCTCCTCGAGACTCGCATAGTATGAAGTGAGGTAAAAATTCAAAAGGAGGAATGAAATTGAGCCATAAATATGATGACAAGAGCTGTGTTAGCGTAAATCAGTCTTCCCATTTAGGGGAATGTACGAACGAAGTAGCAACGCAACCAACTTTGCCGGCAGCAGGACGAACATTTCGTATACCTGTTACCTTGGGAGAATTCAACGTTACAAGCCACTTATCGAGCACCATCACCTTTCCTGACCCGGTTATGGAAATAAAAAACGTCAAAAAACGGGTGGAAATTGTACAATGCAGTTTGCTTACCCCGTCCACCGATATGCCAGGAACGACATCCAGCGGTCCGTTTCCGCTTTTCTTGCGCGGATTCGTCCGAAAAAATATTCAGTATGCTACCCCGGTATATGAACCAAATGGAGAATGTGTCGAATCCGAATTAAAATCCTTTACGACAAGGGTAGAATTCGAATGTATGACAACCATCGAAGAACTTGACAATCCGGTGGTTTTGCCAGTAGCAAACGATAGCACAGAGTACGACTTTGCAAGAACGAAAAAACTGGGTACCGGCTTCCCGGAAAAAGACCATTTCCATTCGAGCGATATTTCCCAATTCCACCAAGAAAGCGAAAGATTTTATAATGATTTTCCTTACTGCGAGTTAGTCAGCGATGAAATTTTAGAATGGGATGAAGCGATTGATCGCCAAACTTACGGTGACGCCCCAGTTGGCGAAGGTACTTTCCAAAAAGTTGTTGAAAAAATGCGGCTAAATTTTGTCATCCGTATCCTTCAAGTGCAAAATATTGAAGTAGGCGGTGGCAATGGCGGCGCAGGATAAGCAGCATTTATTACTGTATATGCGAATTTATCCCGAGACGTGTTAAAAATATTATTCTCCAATCTGAACTGCCGAATCATGGTGCACTATTTCCATGGTCGGCAGTCTTTATTTATGGGTTCTGACTAGATAGATGCCTATACATAGTCAAATATCATACATAGGATACATTAGTTATTAATCCATTGCGATGGGGAGGCAATAATATGTCTTTTGAACATCAAGAAGAAATAAAGCATCATAAATCGGCAACAGTAAGCAAGTGTGAAAATAAACCGATTGAACCAAAAGTAAGTATCGGAAAAATCGTGACAAAAGTTCCTGTCGTGCTGGCGGAGTTGAAATTGCAAATTCATGTCCATGAAACGATTACGTTTCCTGAACCTGTATTGGAAATTAAAGAAACGGGTTGTGCTAACTCAGTGCCGCCTGCTCCTTCCGACAAATAAACTGTTTGTGAAAGGCTTTGTCCGAAAAAATATCCAATATGCAAGTCCGTCACCGAAAATTGAACAAGGAACAGCTCATTCCGTAGCGTCTCACCTGCATTCCTATACGGTCAATATTCCCTTCGAATGTGTAACAGAAATCAAGAAATTTTTATCGATGCCGGTGATGCCGGAAGTGAATACAAGAGAAGAGTTTGATTTTAGTGTGAAGAAAACACTGCCGGAAGGATTTCCGGAAAAGGATCAATTGCTTACGAGCGACCTGTCCCAATTTCATCAGGAAAGCAGCCAGTTTTACAACGAACTGCCATACGGCGAACTGATTTCCAGCAAAATTATTGAATGGGATGAAGCAATCGATCGGGAACCTATTCCGGATGAATCACCGCATCATGAAGGGATGTTTACCAAAGTCGAGGAAAAGATGGTGCTCGATATTGTGTTAAAGGTTTTGCAAAACCAGCAAATCCGGGTATCCTCTGCGACAAATGACAAAAAGTGCAAGCCTTGCAAACCTTGGGAACATCATCATGATGATGATTACGATGAAGAAGAGGATTAAATAAGCGATGATTTGAGGTGACAATTGTGTCTAGGGAGGAGGGAAGTGGACGAAAATTCAGTCCCAATGACGATGATATATCAAAGAAATAGCGGCAAAGACAATGACAACGGAAAACAACGAAAACGGCGGCCGCCGAAAATTTATACGCCGAAGAGAAGAAGTTCGATGTACGTACATCCAACAATCTTTTCGCCGCCGACAATAAAGGACAGGATCTACCGCGAAATTCCACCTGGTGTTTCGGATACAAGTGAAGTCAAAACGATACGATTTAATAAAAATAAGTTTTTTCGGCTGCAAAAGTATTTGCCTGAAGATGTAGCAAGCGATAAGAATACGTTAGTAGAACAGTTTTCGAAAATGCTGGAAGAAGAGCCGGAGTTAGAAGAAGAGACTGATTTCACCATCGCAGACAACAATGATGCTGCCGAAGACGTGGAGAAAACAGCTGTTGAGCATTCAGATGCAAGTGCGGAAATGGAGATGGACCCGCAAGAAGTTCAAAGTATAAAAGCGGAAATGATGGACTTGTTAAATGATGCGGCAGAGGAGAAGGAGTTGAGCCAGGAATTCGATGACGGAATAAATAAAGTTTCAGCAGATGAAGGAAGAATTGAAGAGTCAGAAAAAATTATGATGGAGCATGAGGAAGAGGAACGAGAAACGGGAATGCAAGAATCGGCAGACAAAGCTGAAGAACATATCATGGAACCAAAAACACCGCAATGGTTGGAACCTGAGGATGAAGGTGATGAAAAAATCACAGAATTGGAAGCTGCGGAAAGGCCGGAACAAGTGGATGAAGAGGAAGAAGAGGAAACAGAGTTGGAAGGACTGGAATGGACGGAACCAGATGCCGAAGAAGACGAGGAGACTACAGAAATAGAAGAACCGGAATGGTTAGAGCAAGAAGATGATGAAGAAATAACAGAATTGGAGACGCCGCAATGGCTGAACCAGGAGGAAGAAGAGTCTGAAGAAATAATGGCATTGGAAGTTCCCGAATGGATGGAAACAGCAGACGAAGATGATGAAGAGGAAGCGTCGCACTGGTTGGTACGAGAGGAAGATGACGAATGGGGAGCAGATTTTAAAGAGCCAGAGGCGACGGAAAAATCGGAAGAAGACGTCGAAGAGAAAAAGGGCTCGGAAGCAAACAGAGAGGCGGATAATGACGAGGAAATACCGAAATGGGCTGCAGGAGAGGATGAAGAGGACGATGATTGTGATTTTCAGGAAATTATCGATAACAGCGCCTCGGATGATCTCGGTTCCGTATTGCAGGAAAGGTCTATAAGGGAAAATACGGCGGCTGAATTTGAAGACAAAATAGCGTTGGTCAAAAAAGAGAAGGATAAGGAGAGAGAGAAAAAGAAAACGAAAGATGACCTTGCGAAAGAATTTACCGATTGGCTCGAATCAGAGGATGACAAGAAATTATCCCAATTAAAGAAACATTTTGAGGAACAGTTGTTCTCGTTGCAAGAAGATATTACCGATTTAAAAGAAATAAATGATCTGCTTTGCCATCAAATAGAAAAACAAAAGGAAACCGTCTTTGTGAAAGTTCCGGTGCTGCTCGGAAAAATTAAGTCAGATCTCCAGATAGAAAAGAAGCTGGATTTACCATCTTCCATGGCGGAGATTCAAGATATCCGCTGGACAGTTTCGAAATTATCTGCTACGGTCTTCCTGCCTTCGAATGTCGTTTTTCTAAAGGGAATTTTTCTTGCTGATATTATGTACACCGATTTAGAAAAACACTCTATCCATTCATGGAAAGTGCCAATTCCATGGGAACAGTTTATCGAAGTCCGCTGGAAACCGAAAACCGGAAAACTCCAAAAGAAGGAATATATGTTTCTTCTAAAAAAGGGGGAAACGACAGAACATGCGGAGTTCAGCCAGTCCTTTGCCGAAGAGGTGAAGGGAGAACTGGAATCAATGCATTTTATCTGGACCCATGGGCCAGCTATATCCTATGATACAGATGCCATAGAAATTCAAGGAACCGTTCAGCTGGAGGTGCATCTGCTGCAAAAACAATATGTTCCGCTTCTGATTGCATCTGACGGATGGGAATCAGACTGGATAAAATAAAAACGGGCTAACTCCTCACTGTAATTTTGCATATTATGAAATGAGGAGGTTTAGCCCCCTATCATACTTAATTATCCATTATGCACGGCGAATTAATTTTCTGAATACATCCCGAGATGATTCTTGGTTTTCAGTATTTTCATCGTCGGTTGGAGCTGCGCCATTGACAAGTAAATCAATAGGCTGTTTTTGAGTAATTCTTAAGCCAAGGATAATATTAATTTTCTCAGTAATTTTATTAAATCTTGACCAGCGATCAAAGTTTTTTAGAATGTCCCATTCCTCAACAGCGCTAAATAATAGTTTACAGTCAATTGGCTGGTTCAGTTCTTCAAAGGTGAGCGAGCCAAACTTACAACGATCTGCTTCCATGCCATTTTTTGCTAATTGCCTATATTCTTCTGTAGAGCTATCTTTGCTGGTAAGTCCCGGTGATATTGGCGGAACAGGGAGATCGATGCGGTCATAGCAGCGGAACGGTACGTTGATATTGTAATCTTTCAAAACACCTTTGGCTGAATCAATATATTGAATGTTTTTGTGCACAAATCCTTCAACAAAAAGAGTTGCCCTGTTTGGTGAAACGAACGTAAGATCTTGCAGGACTTTACATTGAGTTAGATGGACGTTTTTGCGGATATTTTTAATGTCTCTAGCGTAAGTTGGGAGTTTAATATCTGTTTCCACTGGTATTAATAGAAGCGGTTCTGCAAGAATGACTTTCGCTTCAATGTCATCGAAACCGGTTTGAATAATATCACATTCGCCGGATTTGGATTTGGCAAAATCCGATTTAGGCATGTGAGGGCATGGATTGTGGCCGCATCCGCAGCTCGAATTCACTTTCATATATTTCACTCCTTATTTAAACGTTTTGTCAAAAGATGACACTCATCTTTCTTCTTTCGACTCACTATACTCTATGTAAAACTTACTTTTGTCGTGGACTTGTGTCGTTAGGCTTCGACATATTTTCAATTGCACATGCAGGTCCGAAAAAACCCCGTTACATTTCTAGGCTGTAGCGGGGATTTGTTGTTGAAATTGTGTCATGTTCAAAATCCGCGGCTGGACATTGTTAATTTGCTAGGTCATAATGAGAAGAAAACTGTGAAAAATTAGAAAAAGAGGTGTTTTCATGAAATTTTCTCGTTACAATCCGTATCCGATTTCCCGGAATCCGGTGTATGCCAAAAACGGCATGGTAGCCACTTCCCAGCCGCTGGCAGCTCAGGCAGGTCTGGATATATTGAAAAAAGGCGGAAATGCCATTGATGCCGCTATTGCCACGGCAGCTTGCCTCACTGTGGCAGAGCCGAGTTCCAACGGGCTTGGCGGAGATGCGTTTGCCATCGTCTGGACAAATGGCAGGCTGTACGGGCTCAATGCCAGCGGGAGATCACCGAAATCCCTTTCCATTGAGAAGGTGAAAGAACTGGGATATGATGAAATCCCTGCTCATGGCTGGATTCCGGTAACCGTACCGGGTGCGCCGGGGGCATGGGCGGCCTTATCCGAACGGTTTGGCCGACTCCCGTTAACAGAAGTACTAAAGCCGGCCATTACGTATGCGGAGGAAGGATATCCGGTTTCTCCGACTTTAGCGAAAAATTGGGACAAGTCATACCGAAAATATAAAGAAACGCTCACGGACCCGGTGTTTCAGTCCTGGTTTGATACATTTGCACCAAAGGGCAGGGCGCCAAAAGTCGGGGAAGTTTGGAAATCGAAAGATCATGCGGAAACGTTGCGGAAAATTGCGGAAACGAATGCGGAATCGTTCTACCGGGGAGAACTGGCAGAAAAAATCGTTTCCTTTGCCCAAGAAACAGGCGGCTTTTTAACGGAAGAGGATTTGGCCAGCTATAAAGCCGATTGGGTCGAACCGATTCACGTCAACTACCGCGGCTACGATGTATGGGAAATTCCGCCGAATGGCCAGGGGATTATCGCATTGGAGGCGCTTAATATATTGAAAGGCTTCGATTTCCCGGAGAAAGACAGCGTGGAAACGTACCATAAACAAATTGAAGCGATGAAACTCGCCTTTGCCGATGCGAAGGAACATGTGACGGAAGAAAAATATATGCGCTACACTACAGAGGAAATTTTAAGCGACACCTATGCAGAAGCGAGACGAAGCCTGATTACCGATGAAGCATTAATGCCGGAAGCAGGGGAGCCGGTGATGAGCGGTACGGTATATTTGGCGGCAGCGGACGGAGAAGGAAATATGGTTTCCTTTATTCAAAGCAATTACATGGGATTCGGATCAGGGATTGTCGTACCGGGGACCGGTATCGCCTTGCAAAACCGGGGACATAATTTCTCGATGGATCCGAATCATGTCAACGCACTTCAAGGCGGCAAGCGGACGTACCATACGATTATCCCGGGATTTTTGACGAAGGACGGAATGCCAATCGGGCCATTCGGAGTTATGGGCGGATTTATGCAGCCGCAGGGGCATGTCCAAGTAATTATGAATACGATTGATTTCGGTCTTCATCCGCAGGCAGCCCTTGATGCGCCGCGCTGGCAATGGATGAAGGGCAAGACGGTAGAAGTGGAAAACCGTTTTCCGCACCATATAGCCCAGGAATTGCGTTTAAAAGGCCACGATATCCGGGTGCAAGTGGAGCCGAATCAGTTTGGCCGCGGCCAGATTATTTGGCGCAACCCGGAATCAGGTATACTGGTAGGAGGGACGGAATCCCGGACCGACGGCAATATTGCCGCCTGGTAATACTAGAAAAAAGGTTTGTGACAGAATGAAATTGCATTGGGACATTTTTATCTCTTTCTTTCGTGTCGGCATGCTCGGTTTTGGCGGCGGGCCGGCATCGATTCCGCTAATACAAAAGGAAGTGGTGGAAAAATACGGGTGGATGACAGAGGAGGAATTTGGCGATGTATTGGCAATTGCCAATACCCTCCCCGGACCGATTGCGACCAAACTCGCCGGCTATATCGGCTATCGCGTCTCCGGCTTCTGGGGCATGGTGAACGCCATCGTTGCCAACATTGCCCCAACCATTGTCCTCCTCATTGTCCTATTGACCACCCTTTCTTCCTTTAAAGAATACGATTGGGTGCAAGGAATGGCTGCCGGGGTGATTCCCGTTGTCGGCATGATGATGGCGGTGCTCACGTGGCAATTTGTGAAAAAGACCCAGGCCGGATTTGGCTGGCCGCGGACGATTATTTATGGGGCAATCTTGTTTATTATTTTGCAATGGCTCCATGTCCATCCGGGAATTGTGATTGCGGTGCTGCTTGTTTTAGCCCTTTCCGTAAATGACAGGAAGAAGGAAGGGGAGAGCAAATGATTTACGTGCAAATTTTCTGGGCTTTTTTCATTCCCGGAATATTAGGGTATGGCGGCGGGCCTGCGTCCATTCCGCTAATTGAAAATGAAGTTGTCCGCCGGTTTGGCTGGATGACGGTGCAAGAATTTAGTGAAGTGCTCGCGCTTGGGAACTCTTTGCCCGGACCGATTGCAACGAAACTTGCCGGTTACATCGGCTATGAAATGGGCGGGGTGCTTGGTGCCGTCATCGGCACTTTTGCAACAGTTGCCCCGTCTCTGGTACTGATGATCTTTTTAGGAACCCTCTTATATAAATTTAAAGATTCGCCAAAGGTAAAACGGCTCACCCTTTTCGTCCAGCCGGTCATTGCGATTTTGCTCGGGGTGCTGACGTGGAAATTTTTTTCCGAATCGATGGAAGGAATCGGTGTATGGCAAACGCTCCTGCTTGGCGTTATCAGTTTTTTATTGATTGAAAAATGGAAAGTGCACCCGGCCTTTGTTATTGCCGGGGCACTCATTTACGGTGGGTTTTTCTTGTAAAAAAGAAAAGGCAGCTGTATCGGCTGCCTTTTATTCATTCGGTAGCGGAGTAACGGCTTCATGTAAAAGCTGATTCAATTCTTCGGTATAGGCTTGCTTCTGTTCGTAAGTCCAATTCAGCGTCTTTGCCATATAGCGGATGACCGCATCTTTATGTTGATGCACCCATTGGATATGGAAAAATAAGGCCCCGGTACGGCGAATGAAAAAGTCTGCCGGTTTATAAACGAGTTCGTGTTCCATACCGTATATCAGCTGAGCAAAAACTATCGGATCTATGTTTTCTGCAGCGGCTTCCGTTTTTCTTTCTCGGTAGATGGTAAAAATCGTATCGATGTTGGAACCGTATTTTTGCACGAGACTTTCAGCTGTCTCTGCCGATAAACCTAGAGCAATCCCTTGAGAAATTTTTTCCTTTTTAAATAGTGGGAAGCCATTTGAGCCGCCGACATCTCCTCCGGAAATCGGCAAGTGTACCGTGTCTGAAGAGCTGTAAAGGATGCCTTCTTCCTCTTTCAACTGCTTTACTACCGTATCCACTGCCGCTTCCGCCATTTTCCGATACCCGGTTAATTTTCCGCCGGCGATGGAAATCAGGCCAGAATCTGAAATAAAAATTTCATCTTTCCGGGAAATTTCTCCCGGCTTTTTTCCTTCCTCAGAAATTAGCGGACGCAGCCCCGCCCAGCTCGATTCCACATCTTCTGCGGCAATATTCACCGTCGGGAACATGTAGTTAATTGCGTTCAGAAGGTAATCCCGGTCTTCTGTCGTTACCGTCGGATGGGCAATATCTCCTTCGTAAAACGTGTCCGTTGTGCCCACGTAGGTTTTGTTTTCTCTTGGTATGGCAAAGACCATCCGGCCGTCTGGTGAATCAAAGTAGATTGCCTGGCGGAGCGGGAATCGTTCTTTCGGAAAAACGAGATGGACTCCTTTCGATAACAGCAGATGTTTTCCTTTCTTCGACCCGTCGATATCGCGAAGTTCGTCTACCCACGGTCCGGCGGCGTTGACAATTTTTTTGGCGAAGATGTCGTGTTTTTCCCCGGTAATCTGGTCTTTAATGACGGCACCTTTCAACTTACGGGAATCATCATAAAGAAATTCGTCTGCCTTTGCGTAATTAACTGCAATGGCTCCTTTCTCGACTGCTTTTTTCATTACTTCTATCGTAAGCCGGGCATCATCAGTTTTATACTCGACGTAAAAGCCTGCTCCTTTCAAGTTATCCCGTTTGATGAGAGGTTCTTTCTGCAACGCTTCCTCCGGGGAAAGCATTTTGCGGCGTTCGGATTTTTTCACGCCGGCAAGCACATCGTAAACTTTTAGGCCGATGTTCGTTGTAAAAGGACCAAACGTACCTCCTTGATGAAAAGGAAGCATCATCCATTCCGGTGTCGTCACGTGGGGTCCGTTTTCGTACACAATCGCCCGCTCTTTTCCTACCTCTGCCACAAGCTTAATTTCCAGCTGCTTTAAATAGCGCAATCCTCCATGAACTAATTTCGTCGACCGGCTGGACGTTCCGGCAGCAAAATCCTGCATTTCCACAACGGCCACTTTTAACCCGCGGGTTGCAGCATCAAGGGCAATGCCGGCACCGGTAATCCCGCCGCCAATGACGAGGAGATCTAATTTTTCCTTTTTCATATTTGTAAAAATATCATTGCGTTTCAGACTGGAAAAATAACTCATCTTGAACAACTCCTTTTAGTTTGTTTGAATGAATCGTATTCATAGTGCCTAAAGTTAATTTTGGGAAAAACAAAAAAAATAAACCAAAAAACATGCTATTCCTGTACTTTGAAATAGCAGTTCTTTGGTTTCTCCAAATCTCCGTCCCACTATATTAACTTGTTTAGCTTTATTTTATCATATTATAACAATACGTCAAATTAAAAAACGGTTATTAAGCTCCGTAGACAATGCTGTTAAAACCTATGGATATGCAATCTTTGTCGTCAGTGAAGGGATATTGTGGAATGAAGGCCAGACCGTTAAAATGGATACCTTTAACAACAGGACGGTTCTCGGCGGGATTTATTGATGCATCGGCAGGGCCCACCTTGGACGTCAAGGTACATGTCTCAGAATTGCTTGGTTCGGAAACGCTTATCTATTCGAAGATCGGCTCTCAAGATTTCGTTGCAAGAATTGATTCCCGCGCGAACATAAGTGTCAATGCGACGATTAAATTAGCAATTGATATGAATAAAGCTATTTTCTTTGATAAAACAACAGAAAAACGTATTCGATAAAGTAAAAAGGTCAGGTAAAATAACAATTCGAAGCTCACACCCTGCTTTCTGACTTCGTTGTATTGGAATTGGTTTACAAATATATGACAACACATGTAAATAAGCTATCAAATTCATTTTAAAGGGGTGTACATATGTCCTTCTCTAAGGCATTTAAACGTTACAACAATGCTAAAAAATACGGCTTTGTTTTTACGTTCAATAATAATAGTAATTACTATCGAAAAGTCATGTATCAAAACGGAACAGATTACGGTGTCTATTATAAAAAAAATAAGGATTTTCACCCTCCATACGTGGCAAAGCACGGAAGTCATGATGATGGCCCGTACAATGGTCCGTTTTTGGGGGGCATTGGCACAAGCAATTTTTCAAGAGACTTTACGGGGAATTTTAACCGCTGGCATTTGCAACAAGGGGTTCATCATCATGAAACAATAGAGCCTGCATTTTTTTTGCTCCGCTGGAAAATCGATGATAAAGTTTATTATAAGCGGATTAGAATTGGAGGGAACGATTTTCAAGAGGCAGAAATGGAATATGCTGCCCTTTTCCCTTTTGTATATGAATATTACAAAAGTAAAGAACTTCCATTTGATTTATTAATTGAGTATTTTTCACCGATAATCCCGCACAAGCGGACTATGTATCGCAGCATGGTTTATAATGGCTAAACTGTCAGAAAGGTATAATGCTGAAAAGGCTGGCTACTATTATAACAAATTTTTAAAAGCCCAAAAAACGATGGAGAGACTTTGGAACGGAAAATATTATAATACAAATGATACTGGAAAATACAGTAAGGCAGTAATGTCCGACTCTTTATTTGGAATTTTTTTGGCGAAAAAAGCTGGATTGGGGGATTTAATACCAAAAGAAAAGGTAATTTCACACTTGAAGTCGGTTTATGTGAACAATGTAATGGCTTACTCGGATGGAAGATTTGGTCCTCTATTAGTTGCTGAAGAAGGACGTCAGCATTTTGAAGGTGATGGAGGAGAAACGATACAGGTTAATGAGGTAATCGTTGGTTCTGCTTGGATTTATACAGCGATGCTCTACGAATACGGCCTCCATAAAGAGGCTAATATGGTGGCCATAAGCTTAAGAAATATGATTTATAATCATACCGGCCTGCAATTCCGCACTCCAGCTGCATGGGATAGTGAAGGACGTTTCAGAGCACCATTAAACATGCGTCCTTTATCTGTCTGGCTAATGTAATCGTTACGGATGAAGATACAAAAGCAACAGGATATCAAGTACATCTGGCTGCCTTCATGTTCCATAAAGTTTGTAAAAAGCAAAATAAGATAATCAAAGGAGTTTTACAATGAAGGATAAGTTCATTCTATCTCTAGATCAGGGGACTACAAGTTCTCGTG
The DNA here is from genome assembly GCF_014637175.1 of Compostibacillus humi. GTDB lineage: Bacteria > Bacillota > Bacilli > Bacillales > Amphibacillaceae > Oceanobacillus > Oceanobacillus humi. The sequence goes on from NZ_BMEV01000009.1 coordinate 54,807, forward strand.
CGATTTTATTTAATAAAAACGGAGAAATTGTTGAAATAGCCCAGAAGGAATTTGAACAGTTTTTTCCGAAACCAGGATGGGTGGAACATGACGCAAGTGAAATTTGGACGTCAATCCTTGCCTGTATTGCGGATGTGCTCAGAAAAGCAGATATTTCACCGAATCAAATTGCAGGAATTGGTATCACGAATCAGCGGGAAACTACCGTTGTATGGGATAAAAATACGGGCAAACCTATATACAGAGCAATAGTATGGCAATCACGGCAAACAGAGGAAATTGTCCAGGAACTTCGGGAGAAAGGATTAGAAGACCTGTTTAAAGAAAAAACAGGATTGTTATTAGATCCATATTTTTCGGGAACGAAAGTAAAATGGATACTGGACCATGTGGAAGGAGCAAGGGAAAAGGCGGAAAAAGGAGAATTATTATTTGGTACAATCGACAGCTGGCTAGTTTATAAATTGACTGGCGGTAAGGTTCATGTTACAGATTACTCCAATGCTTCCCGGACGTTGATGTACAATATTTATGAATTAAAATGGGATGAAGAACTGCTTGAAATTCTCGGTGTGCCAAAGAGTATGCTTCCAGAAGTCCGGCAATCATCCGAAATATATGGAACGACAGCAGATTATCATTTCTTTGGATATGAAGTACCAATTGCTGGAATAGCGGGGGACCAACAAGCAGCTTTATTTGGCCAAGCTTGCTTTGAAGTCGGCATGGCAAAGAATACATATGGTACCGGTTGTTTCATGTTAATGAATACTGGAGAAAAAGCGGTAAAATCGAAGCATGGACTACTTACGACATTGGCATGGGGGGTTAACGGGAAAGTACAATATGCCCTGGAAGGGAGTATTTTTGTTGCTGGATCAGCGATCCAATGGCTGCGTGACGGTTTACGATTAATAGAACATGCACCAGAAAGCGAGGCATTTGCAACAAAAATTGATTCAACAGATGGGGTATACGTTGTACCAGCTTTTGTTGGATTAGGCACCCCATATTGGGATAGTGACGCTCGCGGAGCAGTGTTTGGGCTGACGCGTGGCACAACAAGAGAGCACTTTATCCGTGCTACATTGGAATCCATTGCCTATCAAACGAAAGACGTATTAGATGCGATGACAGCCGATTCCGGAATTGATCTGAAATCTCTGCGGGTAGATGGCGGTGCAGTGAAAAATAATTTCTTAATGCAGTTTCAAAGCGATATTTTAGGTGTTTCGGTTGATCGTCCTGTAGTGAATGAAACAACTGCATTAGGAGCAGCGTATTTGGCCGGCTTGGCAGTAGGTTTCTGGGCAGGAGAAGATGAAATCGTGAAACATTGGCAAAATGAAAGAACCTTCGAGCCAAAAATAGACAATACAAAGCGAGAACAACTATATGACGGTTGGAAAAAAGCAGTACAAGCAACAAGAAAGTTTAAATAGGCAGCAATAGTTTTTAATAAGTCTATTGAGTACATCGTTATATTTCCTGGATTACCCATACCAGAAAGTTTATGGTGTTCTATTGAAATTTCCATATAACATTCTATACGATGCAAAAAACTACCCTATTCATTGGTGATTAGGGTAGTTTTCTTGCGTGAGTAAAGATTTTCGTGGAACACAACGAATGCTCGAAGGCAGAATAGCGGAGATGAACATGCCAAGAATGCTATTTCTAATTCCAAAGTTTTGGATTAGAAGTAGTAACGGCAACGGCACCTGCTTTTATCGCCTGCTCAATGTCGGATTCCTCTTTAATCAATCCGCCAGCAATGACAGGCAATTTTGTTTCAGCATGAATCTCCTGAATCATGCTTGGTATAATTCCGGGTAAAACTTCAATACAATCTGGCTTCAGGCGTTTAATTAATTGTAAATTATGCTCTAGCGCACTGCTGTCTATTAAGAATAACCGTTGAATGGACAGTAAATGATGTTTTTTTGCTAAGCTAATTATGTTTCCCCTTGTAGATAAGATACCGTCAGGCTTTACTTCGCGGATTAAAAATTCCATTCCATATTCGTCTGCTTTTAAGCCCTGAATCAAATCGAAATGAACAAGTGCTTGTTTATTGGATCTTTTAGTATATTCCACTAGACTTTTTAACTGATCAAGCCTCGTTTCTAAAAAAATGACCGTTTCATGGGAAGTCTTTAATACATGGTCAAAATCTTTCATTTTCCTGATAGCAGGTATGACCCCTGAAGGGATATCCACGGTATTCACCTCTGTATTTAATTTTGCTGACTCCTATGCAATCTCGTGCCATGTCCACATGGAAAAGCTTCTTTATTCCACAATCCCAAGCTGCTGCAAGCCGATATAAATTCCTGATTCATCTACTGTCGCCGTTTGATGTTTTGCATACGGGAGAAGATCTGGATTGGCGTTTCCCATGGCAAAACCTTCTCCGACGGCCTGGAGCATTTCTTTATCGTTCATCCCGTCGCCAAAGGCAATGGCTGCTTCTTTCGGAATGTTTAAATGCTCCAATATTTTCTTGATTGCTTCCCCTTTATTTACTTTATCGCGAATAATGTCATACGTATGCTCAATTCCTGTTCCGCGCACCTTTGACAGATGGACCGAATTCTCTTTTTCGTAAAGGGGAACTTGTTCCGGCAGCACGCCCATTACCGTCAGTCCCAACACGCGGGGAAGAATGTCTGGACGGAAGGCTGCATTGATCGTCATTTGGAACGTACGGCCAAAATGCTCGAGGACTGGACTTTCCAAATCGCTAAAATAATTTTTTTCATCGGTAAACATAATAAATTCATGGCCGTATTCTTGAGATAGGTCGTAAAAGTACCGAACCGTTTTCTCTGGCATGACTTCATGGACGACCGTTTCCCCGCGATACGTTGCGAAGGCGCCGTTATAGCCGATCATCGACTGGATGTTCAGTTCTTTTGCCAGCCCGTGAATTTCATGAATCGGCCGGCCGGTAGCAAGAAATACTTCCAGGCCTTGACGCTGGGCCTCTTGTATGGCTTCTTTCGTTTTATCCGTATATGTATGGTCACGCTTTAGAATCGTTCCGTCAATGTCGAGAAAAATTACTTTGTACTTCATTGAATTCTCCTTTGATGTTCGTTTGCCGCTATTGTAACATATCCAAATTAGGAAAAGAAAAGGAAGCGTTCCGGAATCTCACATTGCTCTTTCCCGAATGATAAAAACTGGATGGACACGACGATTCCAAATCCCAGGTGCTATCGGTTCTCCGGTTTTCTCTCAGTTCCTTTTTTCACAGTGCAGAAAAAACAAGGGGAAAATCCCCTTGAGCTACAATGCTTTGTCATCGACATTATCCAGCCATTTTTCCACCGAATTCACTACAGATTTTACCGTGCCGTCGGCAAATGGCGAACGTAAATTTGCTGCATCAAGCAGTTCCAGAAAGGAACGGGAGCCGCCTAATTTACATAATTTCACATAATCATTCCATGCTTCTTCATGGTTTTCCTCGTCCCGTTTCCAAAACTGGTAGGCGCAGATTTGGGCGAGCGTATAGTCAATATAGTAAAATGGCTCATCGAAAAGATGGAGCTGCCGCTGCCATAATCCCCCGGACTCGAAAAATTCGATGCCGTCATAATCCCGGTGAGGCAAGTATACTTTTTCCAATTCCCGCCAGGCGCGCTTCCGTTCTTCCGGGGTCCAGTCCGGATTTTCGTAGACGCGGTGCTGGAATTCATCCACGAGAACTCCGTACGGGATAAAGGTGATTCCTGCTGCCAGGTGGGTAAACTTATATTTCTCCGTATCCTCCTGGAAAAAAAGTTCCATCCACGGCCAAGTGAAAAATTCCATGCTCATCGAATGGATTTCCGCCGCTTCACTCGTCGGGAATTCATATTCCGGTACTTTCAGGTGCCTGCTTAAGTAGGTTTGAAAGGCATGCCCGGCTTCATGGGTGAGGACGTCAATATCATCCGATGTTCCGTTGAAGTTGGCAAAAATAAACGGGGATTCATAATCGGCGATATACGTGCAATAACCTCCGACTTCTTTTCCTTTTTTCGCTTCCAGATCCATCAAGTTCCGGTCCAGCATAAACTGGAAAAATTCCTTCGTTTCATCCGACAGCTCGCTGTACATTTTTTTCCCGTTCTCGATAATCCATTCCGGAGAACCTTTCGGAGTGGCGTTCCCCGTTTTAAATTCATAAAACTCATCATAAAATTTAAAAGAATCTAGCCCGAGCCGCATTCGCTGTCTTTCGTGCAGTTTTGTGGCTAAAGGAACAATCGTCTCCCGGACTTGCTTCCGGAAGTTTTCCACCATTTCCGCATCGTAATCAATCCGCTGCATCCGCAAATAGCCGACTTCGACAAAATTTTTGTAGCCTAACGTCGTTGCGATTTCATGACGGATTTTGACGAGCTGGTCATATATATCATCCAGTTTTTCCCCATTGGCGGCATAAAAGCCGGCAGACGCGCTAACCGCTTCTTTCCGTATGTTCCGGTCATGGTGCTGGTAGAAGGGAACGATTTGCGACAGCGTATAAGTCTTCCCTTGAAATTCAATTTGCGCCGAAGCGATGAGTTTGGAATACTCCGATACTAATTTGTTTTCCTTTTTTAATAAATCGATAATTTCCGGGGAAAAGGCTTTGATTTGGCATTCGGCCAACTGAAAAAGCTGCTTCCCGTATCGTTTTTCCAGTTCATCCCGGAAAGGCGACGCGACCAATGCTTTATAAAAGTCTGTCGTCCATTCCTCAAATTCAGGATTCGTTTCGTCGAAGAAATCCCGCTCTTTTTGGTAAAATGTATCTGTCGTATCAATGGAAGCACGAATGTAGACGAGATTGTCCATCGTCGAAATCGTATTGCGGATATCGTTAATTTTTTCCATTACGGCGATTGCTTTCTCTGCCGAATCTGCCTCTTTAAAGTCTGCCAGCTGGCTGTAAAAGTTTTGCTTCGCCTCTTCTACATTCGGCCGTTTATATTCGTACTGGTCAAAGGTTTTCATAAATTTCCCGCTCCTTTCATATAGATTATAAAGGAAAAAGATGGGATATATGTATTTTTTCAGAAAATAGCTGGTTTTTACTATCGTCATAGTGCAAACGTTGACAATCCAGGCGGGCGATAGTAGACTAAAAGATAAGAACGACAAATATAATTGGGGTGAAAACGATGGCTCAAGCTGTAATGTTAGTGGGAGTAATCATTACCATTGCCTTAGTCGTAATCAATTTAGTATTGTTAAGAGCTACAGCTAAGGAGAAATTCGTTGGTTATTTCCCGAGTTTAGTTGCATTTATTGTTGGATTATTATTTTTACTCGTTGCTACATATATTAACGAGAGCTTTCTTGGTGCTCCTGTTGGCGGCTGGGGAATTGCCACTTTATTTGCATCGGCTGTTTCCTTTATTATTACCGCCTTGGTCGATACGTACCGTCATCACGGAGACGCAAAAAGCGCATAAACAGAAAAATCCGCAGCGGCGTGCTGTGGATTTTTTATTTCGGCAGCAGCTATTCTTTCTTTTCCAGTAAATACGTATGTCCGTCTCTTTGCTCTGCTTTTCCTTCCTTCATTAATTTTCCCAGGGCCCGTTTAAAGGCGGCTTTGCTTATACCAAACGTGGCGCGGATATCTTCCGGATCGCTCCGGTCATCAAAAGGAATGACGCCGTTATGTTTTTCCAAATGACGCAAAATTGCTTCTGCATCGTCTGTCATGCTTTTTTCCTTTTGCGGCCGCAAGGATACATTTATCGTGCCGTCTTCCTTTACGTCAATGATCCGGCCATGGACAAGCTCCCCAAGCCTCGGTTCCTCTTTCCGCTCTGTATGGTGGATAAACCCCCGATAGTTTTCTTCCGTAATCATGACGGAACCTTCTCTGCTCGTGCGAAAAATCCTCCCCGACACCGGCTGATAGAGCATTTCCGGCGGTGCAGGGGAAAAGAGCCGGTTCATTTCATGCTCCGTTGCTGGAATTGCCAGCAGTCTCCCTCTTCTGTCCAGGCCAAGGGTCACGAATAATTTATCGTTTGGCTTTGGCCATACCCTTTCAAATGGAGGAAGGTCATCGGCGGAAACGAGCATTTCCTTGCCAATTCCGATATGTACAAAAACCCCAAGACCGGAAATCGCATTCGTTACTTCTGCCCAATCGTATATTCCCCGCTGAATCTTTGGAATGACGGCAGTAGCCGCAATATTTCCTTTCTTATCGTTGTACAAAAATACGTCCACTTCTTCATTTTCCTCCAGCTCCTCCTTTGTTTCCCGATGGTGCAGGAGGGCGGTTTGTCCTTCTTTTTCCAACACGTAACCGGTGTCGATTTTTCTTAAAACGGTCATTCGCTGCACCGTTCCAAGGGGCAATGGTGTCATTTCGTTCCCTCTTTTCTACTTTATTCGTAATTTTCTGCCATAATGTGATAAAATAGGAAATTATAGACAAGTAATGTGGTGAATACAGATGCAGTTGTTTTTCAATGTCATATTGCCAATCATGTGTGTGTTTGCTTCCGGTTTTGTGCTGCAACGAATTCGCGTGCTTGATATCCGGACGATGTCGGCGGTATCACTTTATATTTTATCCCCGGCCCTCGTTTTTATTTCGTTATATGATGCGGAGTTTGAGTTTAGCTATGTCATTATCGTTATTTTTATGTTTGCTCTGTTCTTTTTTATGGTCTTTCTCAATAAAATGCTGGCAAAAATCTTGAAGTGGCCGGCCAACTTGGAAAGTGCCGCTATTTTATCGACCGGGTTCCTCAATTCCGGAAACTACGGGCTCCCGGTCGTTTTGTACAGCATTGGTCCCGTTGCATTGCCCTATGCCGTATTTATTATGGTGATTCAAGGGCTGCAAAACAACTTTTTTGGCGTTTATTACGCTTCCCGGAGCAAAAGCGGATTTAAGCGGTCGATTATTACTGTGATGAAAATGCCGACAACTTATGCGATGATTTTGGCGTTTCTTTTCCAGTTTTCCGACGTTTCCATACCAGAATCCGTCCATTCGACATTGTCTATGGTAGGGGATGCAGCCATCCCGGTAATGATGATTTTGCTCGGCATGCAGCTCGGTTCGATGACGGGATTGAACCTGAACTGGCAGGTTATTGTCAGTTCGGTCACGCTAAAAATGCTGATTGCGCCCGTCTTTGCCTTTTTGTTTGTGCTGCTTTTTGAGGTTGATCCGCTCCTCGGGTCGATTTTAATTATCATTTCCGCCATGCCGCCCGCTGCGACAACAACGATGTACGCCATTGAATTTGATACGGAGCCGGAGCTTGTTTCCAGCATTACGTTTATTTCCACGATGGTAAGTATTGTTACAATTACGATTTTATTAAATCTCGTTTAAGCCGTGGAAGGAAATTCGCAATTTTTGCAGAATTATTTAAGTGGGAGGGAGATATGATGGATTTAGGATTAACAGGGAAGTCAGTGATTGTTACGGCAGGGAGCAAAGGGCTTGGCAAAGCAATCGCCACCGAATTTGCGCGTGAAGGAGCACGCGTCATGATCAGCAGCCGATCGGAGGAATCGCTGCAGAAGGCCCAGAAAGAAATTGTGGAAGCAACGGGGAATGAACATGTCCGCTACGTTGTTTGCGACATGAAAAAAGCGGAGGATATCCGCCGCCTCGTAGATGAAACAGTTGCATGGAACGGCACGGTCGATGCATTAGTCAACAATACCGGAGGACCGCCGGCAGGGAAATTTCTCAATATGACCGATGATGACTGGTATCATGCCTTTGAACTAAATTTGCTCAGCTTTGTGCGGACAATTCGTGCCGTCGTTCCCCATATGCAAAAACAGAAGCGGGGGGCGATTATCAACCTTGCTTCTTCCTCGGTAAAACAGCCGATTGATCATCTCGTTTTATCCAACACGATGCGTCCGGGAATTGTCGGACTGGCGAAAACATTGGCAATCGAACTTGGGGAAGACAATATTGTCATTAATACGGTGGGGCCAGGCACGATTGAAACGGATCGTGTTTTAGAATTGAACGAACATCGGGCAAAGGCAAAGGGAGTTACGCCGGATGATGTTAAAAAAGAGGCGGAAGCTGCGATTCCGATGAAGCGGTACGGTCAGCCGGAGGAATTTGCCAAAGCTGTCGTATTCCTCGCATCGGGTGCAAATACGTACATTACCGGACAGACCCTCGTTGTGGACGGCGGTGCCGTACGGGCATTATAGAAAAGGAAAAATCGGCGATTAATCCGCCGATTTTTTCATTTATCGATGAAGCTTGCCATGCGGAAACCTTCCAATGCATGGAGTTACAAGGTGGAAAACGCCATGTTTTCATATGGTGCAGGGTGAAACCTTCCAATGCATGGAGTTATCGTCCATTGCAAGGTGAAATCGTCCAATGCATGGAGTTATCGTTCAATGCAAGGTGAAGCCTTCCAATGCATGGAGTTTTCGTCCATTGCAAGGTGAAATCTTCCGCTGTATGGAGTTATCGTCCATTGCAAGGTGAAATCGTCCAATCCGGTTAGGAATCTTCCAAACGAAGACCAACTCTTCCATTTAGTTCTTTTTCTAATCTTCCGTTCGGGAGCGATATCTGCCAAAGGGGTACGACATCGGCCAAATGATCGGGAAATGTTCCAAAGAAGAGGATAAATCAGCCAAAACAAGAGGAAAATCTTCCAAAATGCACGAAAAATCTTCCATTATTTAGGAGAATCGGCAAAACCTTTCCTACATGTTCCAAAAGCGTTAAGAATCTTCCATCCTGTCATATAATCTTCCGCCCATCCCAGTAATCATCCGCTTGTCCCTGGAACCACCCATCCGGACTCTAAAATTTTTAATCCGTAAAAGAATTTCATGTCTTCCTGTGAGAAAGTGCAGGGGGAGCTACAAAGCCTTACAATAAATTAATAATTCCCAGACCAATCAGCAAAGTAGGGGGAAGAAAGGAAAGCCGCCGCAATTTTTCGCTTTTCGACAGGAACATTCCAATTTTCATGCCGCACGTTAAAAAGAGTCCGCTCATCGTGGCGATGAAAATAGCTGTGACGAAGGGCGAATAGCCTAATAGGGAAGCTCCGACTCCAGCGCCAAAGGCATCAAGGGCAAGGGCAAAACCGAGGAGAACTGCTTCCCCGATGGAAATCGTCCCTGACCGGTCCAAATCCGCTCTATCGGGAGTGAGAATGACCGTTTTTATGTCATGCAACGTTCCTTCAGGTTTTTCTGGCTCATGTTCCTGCCTGCTTTTCCGCTGGGAGCGGATGACGTTGACGAGAGAAAAAAGACCAATTCCGATTAAAATGACGCCGCCGATCATTTTGGCGATGGCAGCGGAAAGAAACTGTTCGAGTACTGTTCCGATTGTCATCGAAAGGAGGATGACCATCCCGGAACAAATCATAATAATAGACAGCGCGGCAAATGGAACACGAACTTTTTGCATGCCGTACGTTATTCCGACACCGAGTCCATCCATGCTTACCGCAATGACTAATAATAGCAACCCGGTATAATATAGCATTTGCGTTCATCCTTTACTTCTGAAACTGCAAGCACAAACCTAACATAGTGTATGGAAACAGAAGAAAGGATGTGCGCACATTTTGCCTTCTGTAAACATTTTGAACTTGCTGAAAACCCGCGAATTTCCGATGGAGCATTCCGCTTTTAATTATGGTACAGTTATATAGTAAAAAGGAATTGCAGAAGGGAATTTTTCTATGAGCAAAACGTTAGTATTAGCAGAAAAACCTTCCGTCGGCCGGGATATTGCCAGAGTGCTCCAATGCAATAAAAAAGGCAACGGCTGCTTGGAAGGAGCAAAATATATTGTTACGTGGGCCCTCGGCCATTTAGTCACGCTGGCCGATCCGGAAATGTACGATGACCGGTATAAAACTTGGCGGATGGAAGACTTGCCGATGCTTCCGTCCCCGCTAAAGACAGTGGTCATTAAAAAAACGGGAAAACAGTTCCAGGCGGTAAAGCAGCAGCTGCGCCGGAAAGATGTCAGTGAAATTGTCATTGCTACCGACGCCGGGAGAGAAGGGGAGCTGGTCGCCCGCTGGATTATCGATAAAGCAAAGGTACGAAAGCCGATCAAACGGCTTTGGATTTCTTCCGTTACAGATAAGGCCATTCGGGACGGATTCCGCAAACTAAAACCGGGGAAAGCCTATGAAAACTTGTATCATTCCGCTGTTGCCCGGTCTGCCGCTGACTGGTACGTCGGGCTAAACGCCACAAGGGCATTGACGACGAAATACAACGCCCAGCTTTCCAGCGGCCGGGTGCAAACACCAACCCTTGCCATGGTCGCAGCCCGGGAGAAGGAAATTCGTGAATTTACGCCGAAAACCTTTTACAAAATCGAGGCGAAAACGAATGGTGGCCTCACTTTCCAGTGGAAGGACGGACATAACAATGATCGGATTTTCCAGAAGGAACGGGCGGAAAAACTTCTGCAAGCGCTGGAAAATCAAAAAGCAATTGTGGCGAGCGTCCAGAAGAAGATAAAGAAAAAGCATGCTCCCCAATTGTATGATTTAACGGAACTGCAGCGGGATGCCAACCGGATCTTTCAATTTTCCGGGAAGAAGACGTTGTCTGTCATGCAGCGGTTATATGAAAATCATAAAGTATTAACGTATCCCCGGACTGATTCCCGCGTCATTACGAGCGACATCGTCCCGACCTTAAAGGAGCGGATCCGGGCGACTGCGGTTGATGCTTATAAGCCGATAGCGGCAAAACTGCTGCAGAAAAAATGGAATTTGCCGAAATCTGTCGTTGATGATGCGAAGGTTTCCGACCATCACGCCATCATTCCGACGGAAGAACCGGTTGTGCTTTCCGATTTAACAGGAGACGAACGAAAAATTTATGACCTTGTCGTCCAGCGATTTTATGCTGTGCTAATGGACCCGTATGTATATGAAGAAACGATGCTGGAAGTGAAAATCGGCAAGGAACGTTTCGCAGCCAAAGGAAAAAATGTGCAGCAATTAGGATGGAAAGAGCTGAACAAGCAGATGGATGAGGAAGAAGAACAGCATCAATTGATTCCTGCGGTCAAAGCCGGGGATACGTTAGGAGTTCTCCGAATGTATCTAACGGAGGGGGAAACGAAACCGCCGGAGCCCTTTACCGAAGGCACGCTGCTCCAGGCGATGGAAAATCCGGTGAAATATATGGAGAACAAAAATAAAAAATTGGCCCAAACCCTCCATGACGCTGGTGGAATCGGCACAGTTGCCACTCGGGCGGACATTATCGACAAGCTTTTTAACAGCATGTATATGGAACAGCGGGGAAAATATATTTACCTTACGTCGAAAGGAAAGCAGCTGCTCGATTTAGTTCCGGAAGATTTGCGTTCTCCGGAACTGACTGCCCAGTGGGAACAAAAACTAACCCTTATCGCCGACGGGAAGCTGAAGAAGGAACAATTTCTGGCAGAGATTAAAGACTATACGAAGGCAATCGTTCAGGAAATTAAAGCTGCTGATGCGACCTTTAAGCACGACAATATGACGGGAACGAAATGTCCGAACTGCGGCAAGCTGATGCTGGAAGTGAAAAACAAAAAAGGCCGTATGCTCGTCTGTCAAGATCGTTCTTGCGGCTATAAGAAAAATATTGCGAAACAGACGAACGCCCGCTGTCCGAACTGCCATAAGCGGATGGAACTGCGGGGCGAAGGAGAAGGCCAATTGTTCGTCTGCAAATGCGGCTATCGGGAAAAAGTTTCTGCCTTCCAGGAACGGCGCAATAAGGAAAGGCAAGGAAACGTCTCCCGAAGAGATATTCAAAAGTACTTGAAAAAACAGGATGACGGATTTACGAACAACGCCCTGGCCGAACAGCTGGCAAAGCTGAAGAAAAAGCAATAATCTGTTGTCTGTTTCTTCGAAAAGAACAAATCTCCAAAAATGATTTTATCTATCGACGAAAGGTTTATTAAAAAAAGCCAAGAGGAATTTGAATTGGATATTGTCTAATTATATTTTTGGACGTTATCATCAATTATGAAATCAAAGAAATCGATTGATTAATAATGAAAGTGAAACCGAGGTAGATAATGAAACTGCGAGAATTATTTTAGATATTTTAAATTGTTGCAACAGATTTATGAAAAAAATAATAGAAATTTTAAGAATAACGAATCCATGTCGATTTATCGTAATCAAAGGGGGATTGAAATGAATATAAGAGAACGTAAAAAAGCAGCTGAAGAGTTTTATAATAGATGGGCTAATCGCGGAAATGAACGTCAAGATAGTCAATCCTTTTGGTTAGATTTATTGCAAAACGTTTACGGAATTGAAAATCCTGTTGAGTATATTAGCTTTGAGGATTCAATCCAAAATATGATGGATAAAACTAGTTTTATCGATGGATATATCGAGAAAACAAAAGTTTTAATTGAACAAAAAGGAAGAGATAGGGATTTAAATAAAGGAATAAGGCAATCAGATGGAAGTTATTTAACACCATTTCAGCAAGCTTTGCGTTATTCTGCATCATTACCTTATTCAAAAAGGCCAAGATGGATTATCACTTGTAATTTCAAAGAGTTCTATATTTATGACATGGAAAAACCTAATTCTGAACCTGCAGTTGTTAAATTAGAGAACCTTAAAAATGAATATTATAGATTAGAAATGCTTGTTGAAAAAACAAATATTCAAATTGAAAAAGAAACAAAGGTATCTATTAAAGCAGGTGAATTGATTGGTAAGATTTATGACGAGTTATTAAAGCAATATAAAGAACCAGAAAATCCAGATACTCTAAAAAGTATTAATCAATTATGCGTTCGTCTTGTGTTTTGTTTTTATGCCGAAGATGCCGGACTTTTTGGGAAAAAAGGGATACTATATGATTATTTATCTGAATTCAGTGCAAGACATTTTCGAAACGCAATCATTGACTTGTTTGAAGTGTTAAATACAAAAGAAGATGAAAGAGATCCATATTTAGATGAAACATTAGCAAGATTTCCTTATGTTAATGGGGATTTATTTAAAGATACGGATATTGAAATTCCACAGTTTAATGAACGATTAAGAGAGTTAATATTAGATAATGCATCGAGCGGGTTTGACTGGTCGGAAATTAGCCCAACCATTTTTGGAGCTGTATTTGAAAGTACACTAAATCCAGAACTAAGACGAGATGGCGGTATGCATTATACATCCATAGAAAATATTCATAAAGTAATTGATCCATTATTTTTAGATGATTTAAAAAATGAATTAAATGAGATTAAACAATATAAACAACCAGCAACGATCAGAAGACGAGCTAAGGAGTTCCAAAAAAAATTAGGTAGTTTAAAATTTTTAGACCCAGCTGCAGGGTCTGGGAACTTTTTAACAGAAACTTATTTAGCATTGCGGAAATTAGAAAACGAAGCTATAAAACTATATATGGAGGATAATGTACGGCTTGATGTTGAAAATTTAATACAAGTAAAGCTTAATCAATTTTATGGGATAGAAATAAATGATTTTGCTGTTTCAGTTGCGAAAACCGCTCTTTGGATTGCAGAAAGTCAAATGTTTGAAGAAACACAAAGTATAATTTATGCGAATATGGAATTTTTACCTCTTGAATCCTACACGAACATTGTTCAGGGCAATTCTTTAGAAATGAACTGGAATAATGTTATTGATAAAAGAGAATTGGATTATATTATTGGGAATCCTCCATTTGTCGGTGCAAGATTGATGAGCGAAAAACAAACAAATGAATTGAAAGACGTTTTTGGAAAATTAAACGGTGTAGGGAATTTAGACTATGTTGTAGGTTGGTATGGAAAAGCCGCTCAATTTATTAATCAATCAAATATTAAGTGCGCCTTTGTATCAACTAATTCAATTACACAAGGACAACAAGTACCTATTCTATGGAAGTATTTAATGGAAGAATATAATATCGTTATTAATTTTGCTTACCGCACTTTTAATTGGAATAGTGAAGCAATAGATAAAGCAGCCGTACATTGTGTTATTATTGGCTTTTCTCAAGTTGAAAATAGAGATAAGAAAATATATGTTTCTAAAGAACAAGTCGAGCTGGCAAATAATATAAATGGGTATTTACTAGATGCTCCAAATGTTTTTATTGAAAATAGACGAAGTGCAATAAGTAAAGTACCTGAAATGGTTTTCGGCAGTATGCCAAATGATGGTGGAAATTTAATTTTAACACCCGAAGAAAAAGACGAGCTTATTAAAAATTATCCTCAATCTAAACAAGTAATAAAAAGATTCGTAGGGTCACGAGAATATATAAATGGAATAGAACGATATTGTTTATGGATAGAACCAAAGGATTTGAATTTGATTAGTAATATCAATCCTATCATGGAACGAATAAAAAAGGTAAAAGAACATCGTTTAAATAGTAAAAGAAAGAACACTCAGGAATTGGCTAAAAAACCCTATGCTTTTGGTGAAATTCGTCAACCAAACACGCATTATTTAATTGTTCCTAGAGTTTCGTCAGAAAATAGAAGATATATTCCAATTGGATATTTAGATAAAAATGTTATTGCGAGTGATGCAGTTTTAATTATACCGAATGCATCAAAATATCATTTTGCAATACTTTCATCAAATGTCCATATGTCTTGGATGAGAACTGTAGCCGGTAGATTAAAAAGTGATTATAGATACTCGGCATCTATTGTCTATAATAATTTTCCATGGATACAATTAACAGAAGAACAAAAAGAAAAACTTACAAAAACAGCAGATAACATATTAAAAGCAAGAGAGCTATATCCAGAAATGTCTTTAGCGGATCTATATAATGAATTAATTATGCCACCAGAACTACGAAAAGCTCATCAAGATAATGACCGATTAGTAATGCGTATATATGGAATGGATGTACGAATAACTAAAGAAAGTGATGCTGTTGAAAAGTTATTTAAAATGTATAACGAAATGACAAAAAATATTTCGTAATGGTAAAAAAAATTCAATTTTATCTGGCCTCTTAATCCCGAGTTCGACAGTAAATAGGCACAAATTCACTTTTTAATAAAATGTATTTCCTATGATATCAATCTTTTCGTGGATTTGTGCTTAAAATTTTTTGAATTTTACATAGGCACACGTTTAATAAAATTTGTGTTTACATTATAATGTTTATGAATTATAATATAGGCATGTATATTAGAAGGGTGACTCGCAAAAACAAAGATGGATCAAGAGTTTCGTACATTCAGCTCGCTCATAACGTGTGGGATCCGAAGGCCAAATATGCGAAAGCGAAGGTGATCTATTCATTCGGTCGTGAAGATGATCTCGATATGGCCGTACTCGAACGACTGGCCCAAAGTATCAATCGATTCCTCACACCCGAAGAGGCACTGAAGTCGCAACAAAAAATTAGAGATACAACTCAATTTTTATTCCGGTCTGTCAAGCAACTGGGTGGCATTTGGCTATTTGATCAACTTTGGAAAAAATTAGGGATGGATACGATTCTCGAAGAGATTTTTAAAGAGCGCAAGCACGAAATCAATTTAGAACGTGCCATTTTTGCAATGGTCGCAAACCGTGCGCTTGCCCCTTCCAGTAATTTAGGAATGGAAGAATGGATATCCGAAGATGTCTATCTCCCTGGGCTTCCAAGTGTTCATTGCCATCAGCTTTACCGTGCCATGGACGAGTTATTGGATGCCCAAAGTTGGTTGGAAGATCGTGTATTTGACAATGTTTCCAACCTGTTCAATCTGGAAGTTGATCTTCTCTATTTCGATACGACATCCAGTTACTTTGAAGTCGCTCCCGACGAAACCCCGG
>NZ_BMEV01000010.1 GCF_014637175.1 Compostibacillus humi
GCGAAAATAAAAACAGCTTAGGGGAACCTCGAATTTCCCCTAAGCCATCCGATTACATATTACCAAATAATGTCACTAAAATTTATTCACCAACACCATTTGACAAAGAACCGAAATTTCACTATAATAGGTGTAGCTGTTTGTCATTTTTTGTCGGGAAGCAGGGGGAAGCAGTGATTACTTTAAACAATGTTACAAAAACTTACACACAAGACCAAACGGTGTTCCATGCGGTGGATTCAGTATCCTTATCCGTAAAAAGCGGGGAAATTTATGGGATCATTGGCAGAAGCGGGGCAGGAAAGTCAACTCTCCTTCGTATGATTAATCTTCTTGAAATTCCAACGAGCGGTTCTGTTATCGTCGATGGAATGGAATTAACAAACTTGAAGGGGAGAAAATTACGGCTTGCACGGCAGTCCATCGGCATGATTTTTCAGCATTTTCATCTAGTCACCAACAAAACGGTATTGGCGAATGTTCTCGTTTCTTTAGAGTTGGCGAATTACCCGAAAAAAGACAGGAAAAAGCGTGCACTGGAAGTGTTGCGCTTTGTCGGGCTGGAGGAACATGTTTCGAAATATCCCGGTCAGCTGAGCGGCGGCCAGAAACAGCGGGTCGCAATTGCGAGAGCATTGGCAAATAAGCCGAAAATTTTATTGTGTGATGAGCCGACATCGGCATTAGACCCGAATACGACTAGAGAAATTCTTGGCGTGCTGAAAAATATAAATGAACGCCTCGGGGTGACCATTGTTATTGTCAGTCATGAGATGGACGTAATAAAGAGCATTTGCAGCCGGGTTACCGTAATGGATAAAGGAAAGGTATATGAAACTATCGAGGTGGCGCCTCAAGGAATTGTTGATTCAGATCATACTCCTGAATGGTTTGTAAGACAATTGCGGGAGGAGGGGGATCATGCCTGAAGTTCTGGTGCAATATCAGGCAGAAATTTGGCAATCAATAGGGGAAACCTTTATGATGGTAGGTGTGTCGATTTTATTTGCCATCGTTTTAGGATTACCTCTCGGGACGTTGCTTTTTCTGACGAGAAAAGGGCAGCTAATGGAAAACCGAATCATTTTCTCTATATTAAACTTATTTGTTAATATCGTTCGCTCTTTCCCGTTTTTGTTATTTGTCGTTTTCCTTATTCCTTTTACAAGATGGATTGTCGGTACGGCGATCGGCACCGCTGCAGCAACCGTACCGATGTCGATTATGGCCATCGCTTATTATTCCAGGCTGGTGGAACAGTCGTTAATTGATGTTCCGAAAGGCGTTATCGAAGCAGCCATATCGATGGGCGTTTCCATCCCGGAAATTGTGTTTAAATTTTTACTAGTCGAAGCAAGGTCAGGTTTAGTGTTAGGGTTGACTACTTCCACCATCAGTTTCATATCCTATTCAACGATTGTCGGCGTCGTTGGCGGCGGAGGAATAGGCGATTTTGCTATCCGCTATGGCTATCAGCAATTTGAAACCGAGCTTATGATTTATATGATTATTATCATGATTATTCTGGTTCAGTTGATTCAATTTACCGGGACTACGGTTTCCAAAGCAATTGATAAACGATAATACATCATGGAGGTAAACGCAATGAAAAAAATACTTATGTTATTAGCAGCTATCGTACTAATTTTGGCAGGCTGCGGCCAATCAGAAAATCGTTCAGAGGAGAGCGGGACAAAAGAAGAAGGAACAGAAACGACGCAAGAAGAGATAAACATTAAAGTGGCTTCAATAAATCCGCCGATGACAGAAATACTTGAAGTAGCTCAGCCGCTGTTGGAAGAAGAAGGAATCAATTTGGAAATCGTATACGTAAGCGATAATATTCAGCCGAACAATGCAGTAGTAGAAAAAGAAGTAGATGCTAACTTCTTTGGACATGGCCTTTGGATGGAAACGTATAATGAAAACAATGGCACCGATTTAGTTGTTGTAAAACCTATTTATCATGCAACCCTCGGGCTTTATTCAAAAAATTATGGTTCCGTCGAGGAACTGCCTGAAGGTGCCACGATTGCCATTCCTAATGACCCGACTAACCGCGGGCGGGCATTAGCTTTCCTTGATGATCAAGGTGTCATTAAGCTGAAAGAAGGAACAGGAATATATGGAACAGTACAAGACGTGGAGGAAAATCCGAATAATTTTGAACTGCAGGAAGTAGATCTTCTTATGCTTGCAAGAATGTATGATGATGCCGACGCATCCGTCATGTATCCTTCCTATGCTGCACCGCTTGATTTATTGCCAAGCCGGGATGCGCTTCTCGTGGAAAATCCATTGGAAGAGTTTGCCATTTCCTTAGTGGCACGGGAAGATAATGCCGATTCGGAGCCAATTCAAAAATTGGCGGAAGCAATGACAAGTCCGGAAGTAAAAGCATTTCTTGAGGAAAATTATCCTGAATCCGCCATTCCCGCTTTTGAATGATAATAAACCACCAAAAATGTATATAAGCAGACACGAAAAACTTCAGTCAGCAATTTTTGCGGATTGAAGTTTTTTTACATTACCCTATTTAAGAGAAAACGAAGTGCGATGTTGCAATTTGGGTTAAATCCGTCCGTATACCTTATGGAATAATTTAAAGCTGTCCCCGGTCAAGAACATCTCCGGCAAATTGACATCTTTATAAAAAGGGATGTCGGCTGAGAAAGCAGCCGGGTTGCCCGATGGCAAGGAGAGGACTTATCTCTCCTTTTCTTTCCAAAGCTGTTCAAGGATAATGACGAGTCCTGTCCCGAGCAATAGTCCGTTACTCATTACATTTTGAACAATGGATGGCAGCTCTGCAAAAACTTCTGCCGGCAAAAACATCGTTCCCATCCCTATGAGGTAGCTAATGCCTGCAATCGTCACTTTTCTGGAGTCAAGCGGCTGCAACGTTAAATTATTGATTGCAAGTCCGACTAATTGGACAAAGGTTGCCATTAACGCTGCGTTGGCAATGGGAGACGGAATGCTGGAAATCCATTGAATCAATGGCGGGAAAAAAGTAATGAACGTTAAAAGCAATGCTGCATACAAAAATGGCCGTTTCCGATGTTGCCCCGTCAAAGCGATAAAACCGCTCGACACAGCTAAAGGAACATTGGCGATGGCAGAAAACATGCCGGCTAATCCGTGTCCTATACCGGAAAAGGCAGTTCCCCGATTTACTTGGGCGCTATAATTTTTATCCTTCACACCTAGCGTTTGATTCATTGCTACAATTGACGCCACGAGGTTGGATATAAGAATAATTGCGGTGATTAATGCCATCGGAATGACACTCATATCAAAAGCAGGAATGCCGAAGGCGAACCATTCGGGAACGGAAAAAAGCTTCGCAGGTTGTACTTGCTCCGCATTGCCAATAAAAATAATATGCATTATCCAGCCGATCAAAATTCCGATAAACACGGCATAGCTGCTTAGCCATCCTCTCGCAAAACTTGATAATCCGAGGACGACAAAAAAGGTGAAAAATGCGATGGCAGCTTCAGGCAATTGAATCGTTAAGGAATTTCCCTGCAAACCGAGCATTCCTTTTAAAAATGTGCCGCTTAGTTGTACTGTAAGAAGCAAAAAGAAGGTCCCCGTTACGAGTGGAGTGAAAATCGGCAAAATTTTTTGTGACAGTTTCAATACACCAAATAAAAACAGGAAGAAACCGGTGAAAATCATTGTCGTTTCCAATGTTCGCAACGTATCTTCGAGGGGGATACCGCTTTGTACCCCGGTAACAGCCATTACTGCAAAAATGCTGATCCATATTCCAGCAGGTCCTTCAACAATCGGCAAACGGTGACCGATGAACGCTTGGATAAAGGAGGTCAGTCCGACAACAAAAAAGGTCCGCTGCATCAGTCCGGACACTTCAGTGCTGTTCATTTCGAAAATGGCCCCGATAACGATAGGAATCGCGACGGAACTCGCCAGCAGAAAAATAAACCATTGAGCTGTTTCCATCGTAGTTTGGATAACCTTTGGTTGTTTATTCAATGAACACACTCCTATACATGACGAAACATCGTTAATATGAAATATTTTATCATTTATCCGCAGCCGGAATAAAACATTTCATCTAAAAGGGATTGACTATCTCTGCTTATACGGAAAATTCCCTGGAATGGCAAAAAGTCTTTTGGTTGAGAAGCATAAATTAATAAAGGTATTATTAAGATAGGATAGATGAATTGAAGGAGTTTTTCAGATGAAGCGAATATTTTTTGTCATTCTTGGCTTTATATCTTTAGGGTTTGGCATTGCTGGAACCGTATTGCCGGTACTCCCCGGTGGTCCCTTCTATTTGTTTGCCGCCTACTGTTTTACGAAAAGCTCCGAACGGTTAGACAACTGGTTTAAGAGCACGAAAATTTATGACAAATATGTCGTAGGATTTCGGGAAAAGCGAGGGATGACGAGAAAGGAAAAAATTCGCATCAATATAATCGCGGACTTTTTTATATTATTTTCTGTCTTCTATGTAGATATCCTAATTGTGCGCATCATATTAATTGTACTTATGCTTTACAAACATTATTACTTCATCAAAAAAATCAAAACGATTCCTCCAGAAGAAAATTCTGCCTAGGCAAAATCATGGTAAGGGGACCCTGAAATCAGGGTCCATTTTTTATGAACGTTCCACCTGGCAGAAAGAGTTATTCCCGCATTTTAGGCAGAACGAAGTCATTTCAAGAAGATAAGGCAAAGGAAAGAGGGAAATTTCAGTTATCCGTAGAATAGTAAGTATTCAGACGGCAGATTGGTAACTTGTATGACTGTAGGAGGGAGAAAAAAGGTGAAACCGTTAATTTTTATCCACACAATATCAGCCATTCTATTTATCGGCAATATTATGACTGCTGCCTTTTGGAAAATGAAGGCGGAATTTACGAAGGATGAAACACATGTTCATAGAACGGTAAAAAATATTATGCTGGCTGACTATATTTTTACGATTCCGAGCACCATCGGTTTACTTGGATCTGGGTTTCTATTGGCATTCCAAAGCAATTACTCCTTGCAGGAAATCAACTGGCTAACCGTATCGATAGGATTATTTATTTTAACCGGAGTGATTTGGTTGTCGCTTTTACTGCCGCTGCAGCGAAAAATGATGAAATATAGCGGTACGCCATTTAACGATAAAAAATACTGGAAAATATCAAGGACCTGGGATGTCATTGGTACGATTTCTGTTCTCCTGCCGGTTAATATTTTGTACTTGATGATTGCGAAACCTTTTTAAAAAATGGATACAGACGAGTTTCTGCTGAAGACAATGATAAGTTTATTACAATCTTTTTACAAAAAAGCCTTTAATTGAAAAGGAAAAAACGATAAGATGAAACTATGCTTCTAAAAACCTATGTCATAATGGGATAACGATGTAATAGATTTTAATCTAAACAAAATTAAAGGAGAAAAATATGGCGATTATACACGAAAGCAAGCAGAACAGCATGAAGGAAAAAGCCAGTCAATATTTTTTCATTGCGATGCTTTTCTTTTCTATACCAATTATTTATTTTATTTCCTTTACGCAAGGAGTTTACTTGTACGGAATTTTTCACATA
This sequence comes from Compostibacillus humi, assembly GCF_014637175.1. Classification (GTDB taxonomy): domain Bacteria; phylum Bacillota; class Bacilli; order Bacillales; family Amphibacillaceae; genus Oceanobacillus; species Oceanobacillus humi. The sequence continues at coordinate 5,583 of NZ_BMEV01000010.1, forward strand.
TTTCCCTTTATGCTGGGCGGTATCGGGATGATTTTTTTAAATAAGCATTCTATGTTAAAAGCTGGAATTGAAGGAAAAGAAGCAGCAGCTCATGCTTTACGTAAGCTGCCTGATTATTATGAAGTATACGAAGGTATAGAAGTACAAAGGGATTCTAAAACGGTCCGATTCGATTATGTCGTTGTCGGAGATAACGGAATTTTTGTTGTTAATGTAAAAAATCATAATGGAACGATTGAAGGAAGGGAAGACGCTTCCTCCTGGCAACAGCATAAAGTTGGCCGGAAAGGCGGGCATTATTCAAACACCATCCGTAATCCGATCAAACGGGTCAGATGGCAAGTTCATGTATTAGCAGATTATTTAAAAGAAAAGCAAATTTCCGCCTGGGTCGAAGGAATCGTATACTTTGCCAATCCATCCGTTAGGGTGAATGTTCATACAGAAAGGACTCCTGTCATCGATTCGCCGGAAGCTTTACAAAGCTACATAGACAGCTATGTTCCGAGAAAACTGCTGGAATCGCATGATTTAAATACGATAAGAAGCATTTTCATTCATGACGATAGGAAACATGAAGAGGATAAGAAAAAACTAGAAAATACGGTTTACGCCAGAAAAAATTAGGGAAGGAGACAGGGATAGATGCTAGGAATTATTGGACTATTTATCGCAGTTGGAATTATTATAACGATTAGTTCGCGGAGGGACGTTCATTCAGGACCCGAATTCGAATCTTCCCGAGAAGATCATTTATTCACCCATGCTGCAGCTGGAGCAGGGGGAGCGGCCAGCATGTTCTTCCTGCAGCAGATCATGGAACAGCAACAAATCAATGAAGAAATGTTCCGTCAGATGGAGCAAATGAATCTTCAGCAAATGACAGATTTTGCTATGCAGCAGCAATGGCTGGAGCAGGAAGAAATTCAACGGATGATTGAACAATCAATGGATCCGGTCATTAACCCCGGCTTGGATATTGTAACCGATGAAGTATTCCACGGAATTGATCATGGCACCTCTGATGTACATCACCATGCGGACCAGCTCGATATAGATACAAATATGCATGACGATTTGTACGGAGATGATCCTTTCTTTGACGATAATCACTTGGATATGGATGACCACTTCCAAACGGATCATGATTGGAATAGCGGAATGGACCATATGGACAACCATTTCCATGATACCCATCATCATTTTTAAATCCGTTTGCTGCCAAATATAGCTTGTTTTCTCTTTTTGTTGTAAAATTAAATAAAATCAGAAAACGAATGTTTAGGAGGCTATTTCATGGCAGAAAAGCTAACTGGGAAAACATTGGAGCAAATCATGACCGAGATTGAAAAGGCTTTGAACGAAAAACCAGAGCCAATGAAAGGGCTGAAAGCAACTTTTCAGTTTGATATTAAGGAAGAAGGAAGTTATCAGCTGCAAATAGCTGACGGCAAAGCAATGATAACGAGTGAATTGGAGGATACTCCCGATTGTACCCTTCAACTATCCTTCCCAAATTTTTGCAAGTTTCTCTCCGGGGAAATGAAAGGAACTGCAGCGTTTATGACAGGGAAATTAAAAGTTCAAGGGGATGTATCAAAGGCGCTAAAACTGGAATCCTTATTGAAGGAGTTTGATTTTCCTGTTTAATCTCTTGCATGGAAAGGCGATGCCTGTAAAAAGGCTCGCCTTAAATTAATGGGGTATTTGCAATATATTATGAACAGAAAAATATTTTGCAGGAGGAACAGAAATATGCGATGCGGTGCAAAATGTTTCCTTATTCAAACCGAGGATGCAGACGGAAAAAGGCAAATTACTTCGGTGAATGCAAGGACTCCGGCGGAAGCCAGGAAACGTTTCCGGGAAGAATCGGGCAAAGACATACAGATTATCTCTGTCCGTGAGAAAAAGAGAAGCGGCTCTACTTAACTGTAAAGGAAATTGTGTTATAGTATATGTTATATTTAACCATTTTTCAGGAGAGTAGAAATGAAACAATATATCGGTGACGGCATGTTGCTCGTTACGGCCTTTGTTTGGGGAAGCGGATTTGTCGTAACAGCAATTGCCCTGGATTATTTAACCCCTTTTCAAGTGATGGCAGGAAGGTTTATCCTGGCATCTATTATTCTATCACTACTGTTTGCTTATAAATTTAAAAGTTTCACGAAAGCAATTGTATGGAAAGGGGCAATTTTAGGGACGATATTATTTATTGGTTTTGCTTTGCAGACTGTTGGCTTACAGTTTACGACCCCGTCCAAAAATGCTTTTTTAACTGCAGTGAATGTTGTTATCGTCCCTGTTATTGCCTACTTTATCTTTAAACGGAAAATCGACCGTCATGAAACGATTGGCTCGATTTTGGCCATCATCGGTATCGGATTTCTGACGCTGCAAGGAACACTTACGATGAATATCGGGGATGCCCTGTCTTTAGCATGTGCCGTTGCCTTTGCATTTGATATATTTTATACAAATCTATTCGTTCAAAAGGAAGATGCTATTTCCTTGACAATCGTACAGTTTTATACAGCTTCTTTATTAAGCGTGCTCATTGTTTTCCTGCAGGGGGATATACCGGTTTCTTTCGAAAGGGAAGCGATATTATCCATCGTCTATTTAGCGGTGTTTTCTACGACCGTTGCTTATGTTTTTCAAAATGTTGCCTTCCGCTATACGACAGCAACGAAAGCTGCCATTATCCTTTCTTTAGAATCATTTTTCGGAATGCTTCTATCCGTCCTGTTGCTTCATGAAGCATTAACGGGCCGGATGGTCATTGGTGCAATCCTTATCATGGCTGCCATCCTCATTGCCGAAGTGAAACCGAGCTTTCAGCATAAAAAGATAAAAGAAGGAATGTAAAGATTAATGTTCTGGCTTTTGGCCAGGACTTTTTTGTTTAACAAAATGATGGTCGGAACATACTATACCCGACCTCTGAGAAAGGAATGATTGCATGAAAAAAATCGGGATTATTGTCGGCAGTATTCGGAAAGACTCGTTTTCAGGCAAAATTGCTGAAAATATTGCGGAATTATTTCCAGACGGCTATGAGACAGAAACGATAGAAATTGCCAATTTGCCATTATACAATCAGGATTATGACGCCAACTCACCGGAAGTGTACCATACGTTTCGGAACAAAGTAAAATCTATGTCTGCCATCCTATTTGTCACCCCCGAACATAACCGGTCTATTCCCGCAGCTTTAAAAAATGCTTTAGATGTCGGATCACGCCCATATGGAGAAAGTGTCTGGAACGGAAAACCGGCATTAATTATTAGCCATTCAATAAGCAATTTAAGCGGTTTCGGCGCCAACCACCATTTGCGGCAGGTGCTTACGTTTCTAAATATGCCGACAGTCCAGCAGCCGGAAGTATATCTGGCCAATTCCCAAGATTTACTGGATGATAGCGGAAAGTTTCAAAGCCGGGATACGGTGGAATTTTTACAGTCAGTTGTGCAAGCTTTTATTGAGTTAATAAACAAATATGAAGATAGCTAGTTCTCGGCTTCCCTTAAGGCCCGTCATTTTAGTTATTCACATTTCTATCAATAAATTGTCGAAAAATGTTTGAAATTGTCGGTTTTGCATGTTACAATATAATCAGAACAAAAGGGGCTATAAATAAATTTGAAAACGTTTCCTATTTTTGAGGAAAAGTCGCTACGATAATAGGGGCAGCCATGGGATGGGTATGTAATCTAAGTAAAAAATGCTTTCAATGATCCTTTTTGGATATTGGGAGCATTTTTTTCAATCATTATTTGCTAAAATAGAATTGAGTATGGAGGAAGCGAAAAGGGGAAAAGTATGCGAGAGGAAAAACGTATTCCGAGAATATTATCTCTACTGGAAGCATTATGGAAACAGCAGCCCGAACTGCGTTTTCATCAGCTCATTTCCAATTTACAGCATGTCTATTCGGATGAAAATGCTAATTATGGAAAACAGCAGGTAAGGAAATTAGACGAATCCGGTAATTGGGTGCCATCTGCTTGTTTGGATTTCTTTTACTTGGAGGACGAAAAATGGGAAGCTTTTTTGCAAGAACAACTAACAAAGACAAACGATAACATCCTATGGTTTCATCATGTTACGGATCATAAAGATTGTACCCATTTTTACATCGACGAAGAGAATGAATTGCTTCTGTCTTCGTTACACTTGGTCAACCATAAATATTATCCTGTCTACTATGACAATGAGGAAAAAGATTACTATATCGTTAATGAAAGCGGGAAACGCTGCTATTCTATAGATATTGCCGTTAAGGTAAAGATGTTAAAACAGAGGACGTAGACTTTTATCTTAGAGGAAATGGAGTAATAAAACTTTTCCTCTATTTTTAAATAAAAGCAGTACAGTGAAAACTGTACTGCTTTTTTATCGGCAGAAGGGATAAAAATTAATTTTTATGCCTTTATGCCTTTTATTGCCGTATACAAGTCTAAACTTTAAACTTTTGAATCAGCTGCTGTAATTTCTCTGACATTTCGGCTAATACTTCCGCGGATGAAGTGATTTCTTCCATCGTTGCCAGCTGCTCCTCTGTCGTAGCCGCAACATGTTCGGCAGATCCGGCATTTTCTTTCGCATTGTCTTGAATGATGGCCGATGAATTGGCCACCTCGTTAACAGCTTGGATTACTGCTTCTGCTTCTTTTCGAATCTGATCTGTTTTTGCCACCATTTCTGCCATTTTGTCATTGACAAGGGTGAATTTCTCTTCGGTTAGTTTTGTAATTTCCAGTCCCTTCTCCACGTTTGAATTCACTTCCTGCATTGACTGCACCGTTTTGTGGCTGTCGATTTGGGTTTCCTTAATCAAGTTTTCAATTTGTTTTGCTGATTGCTGAGATTCTTCCGCCAATTTTCGCACTTCATCGGCAACGACGGCAAATCCTTTTCCATGCTCGCCGGCTCTTGCAGCTTCGATAGCAGCGTTTAATGCAAGCAAGTTCGTTTGTTCGGCAATTTCACTCATAATTGTTAAAATCTTGCCGATTTCCTTTGATTTTGAATCCAATGTTTGCAAGTATTGGTCAGACTGAGCAACCGATTGTTTAATGGAATTCATCTGTTTTAACGTCTCATTGACATACTTGCTCCCAATGGTTGATTCCGTATAGGTGTCATCGGTAATCTTTTTAGCTTCTTCTGAAAAAGCAACGATCTGGTTTGCTCCTAAAGTAATTTGTTCTAAATCCTGTTTTGTTTGACTGATTGATTGTAATTGCTCGTCAGCACTTTTAGAAATGTCGAGGATGGAACCGGATATTTCCTCCGATGCTTTGACAGACTCATTGGTACTGGCAGACAATTGTTCGGCAGATGCAGCAAGCTGTTCGGAATTTATGGAAATCTGTAACGTTAATTCTTTCATTGATTGTGCCATCCGCTTAAATGCAGCGTAAAGTGTACCAATTTCATCTTTATTTTTAACTTTTGCCGAAAGGGTATTTTCCGCTTCTCGCAAATCGCCGCTTTCAATCTGAATCGCAGCCTTTTCTAATATGGAAAGGGGCTTAATTACCCGGCGCAAATACAGTAACATACCAGTGGTAAATAGGATAAACAGAATGACGAATACTCCGATAATGAGCGGCAGATTATTGCTTATTACATCATGGAAAATATTTTTCACATCTTCCGCAGCGATATCAAGGCCGATTACTCCAACGATATCCCCATTTTCATTTGTTAACGGGACATAGGAAGACACGTATTGGCCGTATTCAGGATCATCAACAATGCCTGTACTTACCGGCTTGCCCTCGTGAATAGGTGTGAGATCTACCGGCTCTAAAACTTCTCCGATTTCGGATGCCATTTCAGACCCTTTTGGTTGTCCGTCAATCAACAAAACAAGGTCTCCATTCTCTTCAATGGATGCAGTAAATAGATATAGTGCGTTCATCTTTTCTCGAAAGTCATTTAATTCATTTCGCAATTCCCAATATGTATCCGTTTCAACAGGATTACTAAGAAATTCATTGTAGGCATCCATATCTAACTTGCCAGCAACGTTTTCAGCAAGGTTTACAGCATAGTTTGATAATGTATAACTTGTTGTCCGATCCGTTACTAATATTGTGGCGAGAACGACAAATACGGAAAATAGGAGCAGACCAATCGTAACAGAAATTCCAATTCGTCTAACAATAGTCGTTTTTTTCAAAGTTACACCTTCCCCTCGAAGTTTCATAAATTATATTGCACTATTAATCGTAAAAAAAAAAATTATACCGACAAAATTATACATATTTTTTTCTGTATATTCAAATAGTATGATTATTCTGTTTGGAGTTTTCGCCCGTGAATACAATCTCTATGATTGAGGAAAAAAGGAAAGATGGAACTAGATTTCGATGCACTTATCTTGCGGAAAGATGAATTTTGGCTAATCCATAGTGATAGAATCGAAAAAATTTAAGGGGTTTGATGGAGAAAGCAGAGATCGTATGTCAAGAGTAGGTCGCTACATCCAATAAAGCGCTTTAGGGAATACGAAACAAAAAACGCTTGAACCCAGAAGAATACGGGATTCAAGCAGCTTATAGCATTATTATTTCCACTGTCTGAAAAACTTGGAGCAGTTCAATTTCGCAAGGTGCAGTTATTATTATTATTTGTATTATATTTTTACTTTTTCTGAAATCAATTTATATATTCTATCACTCACTTCTTCTTCTGTAAGGTCCAATGCGATAGCTAATTCCTTAAATAATATGTTCTCGATTTGTTTCAGAAGCCTGCTGTCATTTTCGTAAAATTTTTTGCCGTTTATTTCTGTTTCTATTTTTTTGCGAATTAGTGCATTGGCAACGCGGGAAATTTCTTTCCTGTTGCCCGAGTTAATTATTTTGGAAAAGGTTTGATGTCGTAATTGGGCTTTTTCAATCCAATCTGACCCGTCATCGGTATGGAATGATGCGATAATTGTTTCGGCTTCTTCCTTGTCCATTAATTTAAGTATATTTTTTTCGTTATCTACTGGTGCATTTATCGTTAATCCTTGGCTGTTTTCAATTGGGTGCAACACGTAGTACGTTTTCTTCCGACCTGCGAAGGTTTTCTCGCAAATATTATCGATACGACAAATACCATGTCCGGAATAAATAATTAATTCCCCAATATTATGCATGGAATTAGCTCCTTAAGTAATATTGTCAACTTAGTTGACTATATTAATTGTAAACCTAATTGATAAAAATGTCAACTTGATTGACAATGGATGGCTGCTTCTGTATATTAATTTTGATAATGTTATAGGAGTGGAATGATGAGCAGGGAAAGAACAGAATTAGATTTAATAGATTTAATTAGTGAACGGCATCAAACACTACGCAAGTTGCTGCAAGACAAATGGAACGAACGGAGCAATATATATTTATCCAATTCGGAATGGTTTATTTTAGCAAGAATATATCAGCAAGGAACAACGACAATCTCAGATATTACCAAAACGGTCGATATCTCAAGGCAGGCAACCCATAAGTTTATAAGGCAGCTTGCGGACAAGAATTTAGTTGAGATACAGAGCCTTGAAAATAATAAGAAGAAAAAGGCAATCTGTTTAACTGAACTAGGCAAGGAATGCTATGAGAAAAATGTCGGAATGAAGATCGAACTTGAAGGAAAAATTGCCAATCAGATTGGGAAAGAAAAAGTTCATGCACTGAAGGAAATACTGCAATTAGATTGGGGATTGTAGTTGGCGTAAACATTTCGTTTACGCTTTTTCTTTCGTACATAATTCCCTTTTCTGTGAGAAATGATAGTAATAACAAGATAAAAGGAGAGCAGAGAAATGGATGTTTGCCCTTTATGCAATGGGTTAGAGACGATTCGGATTCAGTGTCCGCAATGTCAGTCGGCTATGGAAGACCAAGGGAAAATTACCGATTACTTTGATGACTACAGCCCTTATTTGGATATCGAAATAATGAAGATGACGGATGGCAATCCCCGTTCTTTGGAAGAACACCAATGCCTTCATTATTTTTATTGCAGCAGATGTAAATATGAGGAAATAAAAGGAGTTCAGGAATAGCCGCTTGAAAAATACATTCCCTCACTGGTCCCTCCTTAGTAAATTTATTCTCCCTCGCAAGACTTTGCATTTATTCCAAAATATATTTCAAAAAAGTTCTATATTTCACCTTTTCGAATATGTTTTATAAAAAATAAGGCAATGAATGTACTTGGACATTTGACAATCCAAAAATGTAATCGCTTCCAATAATTGTAGTGCAAAAACGGGAGGTGGTTCATGATTATCCTGCCAGACTAGGAAAAGTTGTCCGTAAAAATAGTCATAGAAAGGTAGGTAATGAATGAGCTTAACAAAGAAAATTTTAATTGCCCTTGTACTTGGGGTTATTGTCGGTATTATTTTTACATTTGTGCCGGAGAGTGCCTTTTCTCCTGTCAATCAATATGTGCTGACGCCAGTAGGGAAAATATTTGTTAACTTAATTATGATGCTCGTCGTTCCCATTGTCTTTGTATCTATTGTGCTCGGTACTGCCGGCCTTGGCGAACCGGCAAAACTAGGAAAAATTGGTGTTCAAACGATTAGTTTTTTTCTCGCCACTACGGCGATTGCCCTATGTATTAGCCTTGCATTAGCATATGTGATAAAACCGGGGACTGAAGGTGTATTTGACGTAAGCATTGCCGATTTCGAAGCAAATGAAGCGCCGCCAATTGTGGAAACGCTCGTAAATATTATCCCGACGAACCCAATTGCTTCAATGACCGCCGGTGATATGCTGCAAGTGATTGCCTTTGCCATCTTCGTTGGAATTGCTCTCGCCTATTTAGGGGAGAAAACAAAAGGAATATATCGGTTATTTGAACAGGCTAATGAGATTCTAATGCTGCTAGTAAATATGATCATGAAATTTGCTCCTTATGGTGCTTTTGCATTGATTGCTTCAGCCATTGGCGGAGCTGGATTGGATGCGATTGGCTCCATGGGTGCTTATATGGGAACGGTTATTTTAGGGTTGTTTGTCCATGCTGGTATAACTTATAGTCTCATAATTTGGTTTCTCGGACGGGCGAACCCGCTTCACTTTTATAAAGGATTTTTCCCGGCTATGTCAGTCGCATTTAGTACATCCAGTTCCAATGCAACCTTGCCGATATCGATGAAAACGGCTCAGGAAAATCTTGGGGTAAGCAAAAATATAAGCAGTTTCGTTCTGCCATTGGGCGCCACCATCAACATGGACGGAACGGCTATTATGCAGGCTACGGCGGCAGTATTTATTTCCCAAGTGTATGCTATTCCTCTTGAATTTAGCGATATTATCATAATTATATTAACGGCAACATTGGCAAGTATCGGTACAGCGGGGGTTCCTGGGGTCGGGCTAATCATGCTGGCCATGGTGTTAAACCAGGTCGGACTTCCGGTAGAAGGAATCGCACTTATCATCGGCATCGACCGAATTCTCGATATGCTAAGAACGGCTGTCAATATTACAGGAGACGCCGCTTGTGCATATATTATTTCTGAAAACGAAAAGCGCAAACTGAAAAAAGCAGGGTAAATGAAAGAAACCGCCACGGCAATTTCGGTGGCGGTTTTCTTGCTAAATCTTCTCCTTATAAAACACAATATCGATATAATTTCCCTTCCCTTTAATAATTTTTAAACCTTGCTCCCTTAATTCACTCCATATTTTATAGTCGAGGGAGAAGGGAGACCGGTTTTTCAAGTATTCCAATTCCTCTTTGCCCACCTTTACAAGGTAGGATTCTTTTTCTCCATTTTGGACAATAATTTCATAGGTTTGCAGCTTCCAAATCACAAGTTCGTACCCTGAATCCCATTCCTTTAATTGGTTCTCCATCGTTTTGGCAACAGTTAGAAGAAATTTCTCTCCGCTGAAGCTTTTGGACATATACCCTCTTATCATTCCGCTGACATTCATTAAATTTTCCTCCTTTATGGCACCAAGAGGCAAACGAAAGAAGCCCTTTATTGCCTGAACACAACAAAGGGCTTAAGGCCGATGTCATCATTCAAAGCAATAAGCTTTGCTGGTTGGAGCACCTTACCATATCCGGCAGGTTGCTGTGAAGTCATTGAGCCAGTTCTCTCGTTCACTCTTGATAACCTTATTTAATTTCCTCCATTATACCATAAATAGGAAAAAATCTATTCGGCTAGTTGTCCCCGGTTATATTTGGATAAATGCCAAATTGTTTTAATTCCCGAACGACACGGGAAACAGGCAAACCGACGACATTAAAATAATCTCCGATAATTTGTTTGACGAAAATGGCTCCATAATGCTGAATACCGTATGCTCCTGCTTTATCATATGGCTCCTCGGTAGCAATATAGGCTTCAATTTCCTCTTTTTTTAATGGCCAAAATTCCACCTTTGTTCGTTCCGCAAACACTTTTTCTCGGTTTTCTGAACGGATACATACACCGGTATAAACGTCATGGATGTTTCCGCTTAATGAAGAAATCATTTCGAAGGCATGAACTCTATTATTTGGTTTTTCCAGGATTTGCTCCTCAAATGCCACAATCGTATCTGCTGATAAAATTACTTCATTGGAGTTGCTTATTGGAACTGCTTGTCCTTTTCGCTTAGCCAGCTCGGTTACTTTTTCCATTGGGTCCTTCGTTTTTATTTCAGATTCATCAATGTCAGGTATTCGTATTGTAAAAGGAATATTCACTTGCTTCAAAATCTGTTGTCTTCTCGGTGACGCAGACGCAAGAATCAATATTTTTTCCAAAACTAAGCCTCCTCTAGAATAGTAAACAAAGATACATAACGACTAGAATGATAAAATTGAAATATGCGCTTGGGATTTATGACTCTTTTTCCATACTATTGTACAAAAATGGAAAAGAAAAAGATACCAGTCTGGAAATACAGACTGGTATCTGTAAAATTTGTTATCGGAATAAGTCTAAAAGTCTCTCCCAAAATCCTTTCTCTTCTTTCTTCTCCGCTATTTCCGTTTCTGCTTCTTCCTTTGTCACACTTTCCGTTTTGATGACAAATTGAACCGAATTAATCTTTTCATTATTTTTCTTGGAGACGAAGGAAACTGGCTCAAAGTCGGATGAGTCATACTCCTCCATCATACGGTCGATTTCTTCTTGCATTTCTTCCGGCAAATGCATCGTCGATTTATGCAACTCGTTCGTTCCCTGATGGAGCTCGGAAGCTCCCGTTTCCAGATTATTTGTTCCTTCCGACAGACCGCTGATTCCCGAGTGAACATCGTCATAGGCGCGGGACAACTGTTTTACTCCATCCGTATAGCTGACCAGTCCGTCATGGAAAGCGGCATAGTGGGAAGCAATGGCGCCTATCCCATCTTGCAGCTTGGATAGAGATTCCTCGATTTCCGTATTATTTAGGGAGGCAGATACTTCTTGTGCCATTTCTTTGACTTGATCTCCCATCGCATTCACCGATTCACTTAAGGCTTTTAACGCGCCGTCAACGGTCAGAAAACCTTCCTGCAGCTGATGATAGACTGCTTTTGCGGTGACGGCATTTTTGTACGCATCTAATAATTGTTGAATGACTTCTTTATCGGCGTTGCTATTTAATAAAGACTGAACAGATTCCTCTGAAATCGGGGCGGAAGGCAATGTTTCCATTACATCGTTCATTGTTTCGTATGCGCTAACGTAACCTTCCCGCAGTGCGGCAATTTGGTCCTTCGTTTCATACAATCCATCTGCCAGTTTATATAATCCGTCAAATAATGCATCGATTTCATCCAATGCCGGTGAATTGCTATCCTGCATCGATTTTTCCATCGTTTTCAAAGAGTGTTGAATCGATTCGGATGCTTTCACCAGCCCGGCGGATGACTGGCCTAACTGGGAGATTCCGTCTTTATACTGGGAAGAGCCATTTTTCAATTCGCTTACGCCGCTATTTAATTGGGAAACCCCGTCTTGAAATTGAGATACTCCTTCATTGACAGATTCGATGGCATCAGCTAACGATTCCATATCCTTTGTCATTTCCTCCGTTTCCGGAAAATCAATGGCCATCGTGGAAGGGACTGCAGAAATTTCGATTCCCGCAAACTCAAAATCAGCGACTTCTGCTTCTAACGTAAAATCTCCCTCTTTGCCTGGCAGGACCGTAAAGTTAACTTGTTTATTTTTGCCGGCGTTGGCAATGATTCCGTCATCTGCTTTAATGTGCTTATAAATATCAGAATCTAAAGTAAATGAAATTTGTAACAGGTAGTTCTCAAAAAATACTACATCTGCTTCCTCGTTAGGAGATGTTTTGATTCGGATTGTTAATTTTCCGTCTTTCCCGAGCATTTCCTTTACATTCATTTTTTTGCCGTCTAATGAATAGGAAAACTGAAAATTCCAAGGCAAAGGCTGATTGTCCAAGTTCCCTTGATAGTAAAATCTCCCATCCGGAGCGTCAAATGAAATTTTATCCCCGTTTTTTTTGATTTCCGATGTATCGGTTAAATTTTTCAGGTTTGAATAATTGCCGTAATCGGTAATGCTGCCAGCTTTTTTTATTTCAAAACTATTTACGATATACAATTCATGCTGTTTTCCTTCTGGTGACAGCTTTGCGTATACGACTTCATCCTTCGCAGAATAATCCCCTGCTTCACCTGAACTTGCAGCCAAAGGTAAGGATGGAAATGCGAGCATCATCGTCATTGCAATTAAAAATATTTTTTTCATAGTTATCGTCTTTCCTCCTTACTAATTAATTTGAAGCATCTTCTGTATAGACGTCTCGTTTCCAGCTCATTTTATTGATCCATTTGTCAAAAATAACGAGCATGGCTGGAAGGAAGCAAATTACCATCGCAAAGGACAGCAATGTTCCCCGGCCCAGCAACAGACCGATGGAAGATACAATTGGATTTGATGAAGTATACGATAGAATAAATCCGACTAAAGATAAGATTAAAGCAGATACGGTAATCGAATATATTTTTTCATCCATCGATTTATGAATGGCTTGAATGGCGCCCATTTCTTTCCGGTTGTTCCGGTAATCTTCCGTTAATAATATGGCGTAATCGACGGTTGCTGCCAGCTGAACGGTGCTGATAATTAAGTAGCCGACATACACTAACGATGTATCGGTAAAATAGGGAATGGATAAGTTAACCCATACGGCAACTTGAATCGTTAACAGCAAAACTACCGGAAAGGAAATTGATTTAAAGGTGATTAGCAGCACGAGCGCAATGGTAGCAACAGTTAAAAAGTTTACTAGCTTGTTGTCCTTTTCCACCGTATGTTTAATATCGTATAGAGACGCACTTTCCCCGACTAAGTGTATTTCTTCTCCATAATATTGCTGTGCAGTTTCTTTTATCTTTTCTACTAAGGAAAAGGCCATATCACCTTCGGTGCCTGTATTCGTATGGAGAATCAGGCGGCTAAAGTTTTCCGAAAAAAAGTTTTCCGTAATCGAATCATCCAAAAATTCCGGAGGGATGGCAGCACTTACTCTGTTCACATAGGATAAGATGCTTGTCACTCCATCTAAATTTTCCAATTCTTGCACTAAAATTTCTTCCTTAGCCAAATCTCCTTTAGGAACGAGCAGTACCATAGGAGCATATTCACCAAATGCTTCCTCAATTTTTGCACTATCTTTCCCGGCACGGGTAGATTCCGGATGCTCCCCGATTCCATAGATAAAGTTCGTTTGTCCCTGTGCCAAAAAGGCAGGAACAATAACGAGAAATACGAGAAGAACGACAGGGTACTTCAATTTTAATATTGGTTTGGCAATACCTTTTGGTTTTGGCAGCAATGCTTTATGTTTCGTCTTATCGATCCATGTATAAAACAGCAGCGTAAACGCCGGCAAAAACACCATTACACTAATAAAACTGAGGAGGATTCCTTTGACGAGATTGATGCCTAAATCCGCACCAATTTCAAAATTCATGAGTGATAGTGCCATAAAACCGAAAAATGTCGTCGACGCACTGGCTGCAATGGCCGGAAACGACCGCTTCATTGCCAGCTGCATGGCCTCATGCGGATCTTCCGTTTTGTTCCGGTAATCGGAAAAGCTATGAAGAAGAAAGATGGCATAATCCAGCGAGACTGCCAGCTGAAGCACCGGTGCTACCGATTGGGTGACGAAGGAAATTTCGCCGATGAAAATATTTAATCCCATATTAATTAATACGGAAATTCCGATGGCGGTAAGGAAGAAAATCGGTTCTGCCCAAGACGTCGTGGACAAAATTAATATAATGATAATGATTGGAATTAATAATAGTGCTGCATTCAGCGATTCGGCGCCGGCCATTTTTTGGGAGACGGCATTATCCAACGCTTCGCCGTCCATGGCATTTTCTTCCCCGATGATTTCATAAATGGCATCGGTTGCTTTTACTTCCTCACCGTCGCGAATCGTCAAAGAAAATAACGCTGTTCCGTCTTTGTAGTAATCTTCTACCGTATCCGAGTCAGCCATTTCAATCGGTGTCGTAATGTCGATCGCATCATCCAGCCAGGTTACATTTGTGACACCTTCGATAGAAGCGAATTTTTCTTTATACGAAAGGGCTTCCTGAATCGAAACGTCGTAAACCATAACTCTTGTATTTGGAACGGATTCATCAAATTCTTTTTCTATCACTTCCTTCCCAACGGTGGAAGGGGTATCCTCCGGCAAGTAGTCTGCCATGCTGTAATTTACAGAAACATAGAATTGCAATATCGCACTAATAATAGCAACGATAAAAAATAAAAGCACAATCGTCTTTTTATGTCGTAAAATGGATGCGGAAATCTTGATGATGATTCACCCTCTCTTGCAATAGGAAAATAACTACTTTATTATTATATCGACACGGTGTTGTTTTAACAACAAAGAGTTCTTTTATATACATAAAGTTGATTAATCGGTTTGACAAAGTATTCATGCAATCAATGACAAAGGAAGGCGGAATGACGATGAACGAGAAAATGGATCGGAGAAAAAAATATACCCGAATGGTTTTAAAAGAAAGCCTTATTGAATTATTGCGCAAGAAGCCGATGTCGCTCATTACAGTAAAAGAAATATGCGAGTTAGCGGATATTAATCGCTCTACTTTTTATTCCCATTACACCGATGTATTTGATTTGTTACACTCCATAGAAGACGAAATCGTTGCCGATATGATTGCTTATTTAAACAAATACAATGTGACTAAAGAAGAAGAGTCTTTGTATATAACCGAGAAATTATTGGAGTATGTTGCTTTGAATCAGGAAGTTTGCAAAACTCTTATATCTGAAAATGGGGATATACAATTTCAAAAACGGGTAATGAAAGTAGCACAGCAGTTTTTGGTTGAAAATTGGGTGGAAGTCAGTGCGCTGGATGAAGAATTGTATGAGTATTTGAGCACCTTTGTTATCAGCGGGTGCATTCACGTCATTAAAGAATGGCTGGAACGAGGAATGGATAAATCTCCGAAGGAAATGGCGAAAATGATTAATACTTTTGCCAACAAAGGATTGGCGTCATTGCGGTCAAGCTAATTTGTGCTTGAGCTGTATAGATGAATGTACCGTGTTCATGAAAAGCGCATACAATATCGTGAAAAATATTTCCGGAAAGGGATGGTATTCACATGTATTATGCGCCTTTCATGTATGTGTATCCTGCATATCCAGCCGTACCGCTGACGTTTCGTACGATTAGAAATGAACAGATGCAGGATGCAAATCACCTGCAATTGAATGATGCTGGAAAACAGCCTTTTGTTGTTAATATTGAAGAAGCGAGTGTGCAAAATCAAAATTATCGTACCGCCATATGGACTGGGGATAGGCTTCAAGTTACGTTGATGAGCATCCCTCCAGGCGGAGATATCGGGCTGGAAGTTCATCCGGATACGGATCAGTTTTTGCGGATCGAAAAAGGGCAAGGTTTGGTGCAAATGGGCCCAAGGGAGGACCAGTTAACATTTCAACGGACGGTCGGTGATGATGATGCAATTATGGTGCCGAGAGGAACTTGGCATAATTTGACAAACATGGGCGCCGAACCGTTAAAGTTATATTCGATTTACGCACCGCCAGAACATCCTTTTGGCACAGTTCATACAACGAAACAGGAAGCAATGATGACAGAAAGGAAGCATTATTAAAGAGGAGACGTACCGCAGGGATTCCTGCGGTATTTTTAATTGTCCGTTCGTGTTTCCCGCATGTTACAATTAGTAAGACGATATTAAATATAGAAGGGATATATTATGAGAACGGTTCATTATCATCCCGATGCATCTTTATATGCGATAAAAGGAGTATTGACGGATCAACAGAATCTGACAATCGGCAAGCTCGGTTCCTTCCGTTTTCCGCCAGGGTTGTATGTGTATGTCGGCAGTGCTAAAAGGAATATTCGTTCCAGAATTGAGCGGCATTTAAAAGTGGACAAAAAATGTCATTGGCATTTCGATTATTTGCGTCCGTATTTGGAGATTACTGAGGTTCATACTTTTCCAGGGCAAGAGGGAGAGTGCGGCTTGTTTCAGCGTCTTTTGGGAGAACAGCAAGGAAAAATTGTTATTCCCGGATTTGGTTCTTCAGATTGTACGTGCAAAGCCCATTTGTTTTTTGTCCCCCTTTGATGTACGGGTCCGGGTTTACTGAAACAGCACCAGCATTTTCTGCTGGTGCTGTTTTCGTCCTTATCCTTGTTTGGAATCAAGGTAATCTTTTATCATTTTTATTTTCCCTAAAGCTTCCGATTCCCGATGGGACAGCACAATGAGCAAATCACCATGGGTTTGAATTTGTCCATACGGCACTTTAAACTTAACTTCCGATTTCCAAAACAATTCATCGAATTGATTGATGCGCTGCTGCTGATCGATAAGGTCGTTGATCAATTGTTCCAGGCTAGGCGGCGCCAAATTCCAGTCGGATACAGAAATGTCAGAACTGAACAGCTCTGCATATTCTTTAGGAATATTTTGTGAATGTTTCTGGCTGACAAACATCAGTTTTTCATGAACGAAAAGTACGTTTCCGATATGCCAGCGAATGGTTTGGGCAAATGCTGGATCTTGACGATCAATAATCCTTTCATCCAATTCCTGGATAAAGGTGAGAAATGAAGTTCTGGCAAAATTAAACGATTTGATTGGCGACATGAACATTTCCTCCTACAATTTTTCAACCTTAGTATAATGGAAGGAATATCAAAATGAAAGCAGGAGGAGTCGAGCCCGGTTTTTAAAGTATTCCAATCATCATTAATAAATTCCTATGGTATGATAATAGGGAGCAAATTAGTAAATATCGTAATCGGTAAAACAACTTTTTTCCCGACATTTGATACCTGAATGGCTTTTCATTCGTATATAAAAATAGAGCAATTATTGTTTCATAGTATAAAGCAAATAAAAAGAAGCTGTATGTTCCTGCAGTTGTTTGGCTTCGAACAAATTATTATTGGAGGGAGTATTTATGGGAATTATTAAAGCGGCAGCAGAAGCGGTACGGGGCGGCTTCGCCGATCAGTGGCAGGAAGTCATTGAAGCGAAGTCGATGAGTGATACGACAGTGATGTCGATTGGGGTGAAGGTGCGTCCCCGGGACAGAAGAAACCAAAATTTTAAAGGGACGGACAGTACGATTTCCAACGGTTCGATTATTCATGTCCATCCGAATCAATTTATGATGCTCGTTGACGGAGGAAGAATTGTCGATTATACGGCTGAAGAAGGATACTACAGGGTAGAAAATTCATCGATGCCTTCTCTGTTTAACGGCGAGCTTGATGAGGCGTTGCGGGAAACCTTTGAGCGGATTAAATTCGGCGGGGTGCCTTCCTCTTCGCAAAAGGCCTATTTTATTAATTTGCAGGAGATTAAAGGGATTAAATTTGGAACGAGAAATCCGATCAATTACTTTGATAACTTTTACAATGCAGAACTGTTTTTAAGAACACATGGTACGTATTCGATAAAAATTGTCGACCCGATTAAATTTTTTATGGAGGCGATTCCCCGGAATAAATCGGTCGTCGATATTCAGGAAATCAATTTGCAATATATGTCTGAATTTATGAATGCCCTGCAGACAGCCATTAACCAAATGTCCAGCGACGGCATCCGGATTTCCCATGTCACTTCAAAGGGAATGGAGCTGGCAAAGTATTTGTCCAACGTGCTGGATGAAGAGTGGACCCGATTAAGGGGTATGCAAATTGAGTCTGTCGGAATTAACAGCATTACTTATGATGAAGAATCGAAAAAGCTTATCAAGATGCGTAACCAAGGCGCCATGCTGTCTGACCCGACAGTACGGGAAGGGTATGTCCAAGGATCAATCGCCCGGGGAATCGAAGCAGCCGGTTCCAATAAAGGCGGAGCGATGCAAGGTTTCCTCGGTGTCGGGATGGGAATGCAAGGTACTGGCGGATTTTTTGGAGCAGCATCGGAAACGAACCGCCGGCAGATGGAGCAGGCAAACCAGCAAGGAAGTACCCAAGCACCAATCCAGCCGAACGAGAGTGCAGCGTGGAAATGCAGCTGCGGACAAAGGAATACAGGAAAATTTTGTACGAACTGCGGCACACCTAAAGAAGCAGCACAAAAAGAGACGTGGACTTGCTCCTGTGGACAGAAAAATAACGGCAACTTCTGCATGAATTGCGGGAAAAAGAGACCGAAACAAGTTGCCTGCACGAATTGCGGCTATACACCGCCGGCTCACCTGCAAATGAAATTTTGTCCGGAATGCGGCACAGCTTTTAAACAGGAATAGGGAGATGAGAATTTGGGGGTTATCGTATATAAGTGTATTAATTGCGGCGGACCGTTAGCGTTTAAAGCCGAAACCCAAGACTGGACCTGTGACTACTGTTTAAGTCAGTTTACGGAAGAGGAAGTACAGCAATTTATCAAAAAAGAAGAACAATCTCAGGAATTTTCTGCGGAAGAACAGGTGAGAGAGCAGGAATTTCAGGAAAAATCAGTCGGATACAGCTGTACGAGCTGCGGAGCGGAAATTGTAACTGATGATACAACGGCAGCGACATTTTGCTATTACTGCCACAATCCGACGATTATTCCGCGGCGTCTGGAAGGGGAATTCCGGCCGGAAAAAGTAATCCCTTTTAAACTAAGCAAAGAAAAAGCGGCGGAACTATTTATTGCATGGTGCAGAAAGAAACCATTGCTGCCAAGGGTATTCGGCTCCCAGTCCCAGCTGGAAAAACTAACGGGAATCTATGTGCCTTTTTGGCTGTTTGATTGTGATGTTTCTGGTAATGTGCAAGGAAAAGCAACGAAAGTGCGCAGCTATGTGCGGGGAGATACGAGAATTACCGAAACGAGGCATTACCGGGTTGGCAGAGAAGGAAAGGCGATTTTTCAAGGAGTTCCGGCAGATGGTTCGAAAAAAATGGATGATGATTTAATGGCTATTCTTGAACCGTTTGATTATCAGGATTTGGAGGATTTCTCCATGTCCTATCTGTCAGGCTACTATGCAGAAAAATACGACATGGACCATAATGAAGTGTATCCGCAGGTTACCCAGCTGCTGCGGACCCATATGCAGACACTGCTTACAAATACAATTCAAGGATACAGCACCGTATCTATCCAGCATTCCAATGTAAAGTTTCATAACGTCAAAGTTTCCTATTGTTTGCTGCCGGTGTGGATGTTTACGTATCAGTTTCAGGGGAAAACGTATGTTTTCGCTATGAATGGACAGACGGGCAAAATTGCAGGCGAACTTCCGATAAGCAAGGCAAGAGCTTTCGCCTGGTTTGGCGGTGTTGCTGCCGGGGTATTTGCCATCCTTAGCGCGGGAGGACTGTTCTTATGGTAAGGCAGATTTTTATTATTATCGCAATTTTTATTTCTTTTTCTCCTTATCTTATTTACGCTGAAGGAACAGAAGAAAGGGTATTTGACCAGGCAGCGCTTTTTTCCCAATCAGAAAAAGAACAACTGGAAAACCTGGTCCAATCAATGATTCAGCATACAGAATTGGATATTGCCATCGTTACTGCAGATGATGTGCAAGGAAAGTCTTCCGCCGACTATGCCCATGATTTTTACAATGAACATTCCCTTGGATACGGAAGTACGGCAGATGGATTATTATATCTGATAAATATGGATGACCGGGAAGTATATATTTATACGCGAGACCGGGGCTATGATTATTTCGACGACTCACGAATTGACAAAGTGCTCGATCAAGTCGTTCCATATCTTTCCGACGGACAATATGCAAAAAGCGCGGAAACTTTCTTACATGAAGCTGAACGGATTGTGTTAACGGAAGGAATCGTTACGAGTCCAGATGGGGAAGAAGAAGGAAGCATCTGGACGGAATTTGCTATCTACCTTGGTATATCCGTCGTTGCTGGCGGGGCGGTCATCGTCGTAATGATACTTGGCAATAGGGGGCGGTCGACTGTCCATGAAGGAACCTATTTAAAAGACGGATCCTTTCAGGTGACGAACCGGATGGATCAATATTATACAACAACCGTTACCCGTCAAAGAATCCAAAGAAACCGGTCCGGAGGCAGCGGACCGAGAATCGGCGGCGGAGGGAGAAGTTTTTAAGCGGGGAATCTAATAAAAAGCAGAGCGAGTGCGCTCTGCTTTTTTATAGCAATGGTTCGGGCTTGCCGAGTAGAAAACCTTGGCCGAAGGTAATTCCTAAACTTTTGGCAGACTCCAAATCCTCTTCATGCTCTAACCCTTCTAAAATAACGCGGGAATCGGATTCAAAAAACTCCAGCAGCAATTTTAGCAGTTTTTGTTTTTTGGAGGATTCCTTTAATCCTTGAGAAAAAAAACGGTCTATTTTTGCAATTGTTGGTTCCAATTCAACAATGGAACGGAAAGTAAATTCCCCTTTTCCCAAATCATCCAGCGCTATTTGAAAGCCATAAGATTTTAATTCATTTAATATGTGATTCAAGTCCTCTAAGTTTTCAACTTTTTCTGCTTCATTCACTTCAAACACAATGTGATTTGCATCGATTTTATTTTTTGCTTGCAGGGATCCGAACTTAAGCAAAAAGTCTTTATGCAACAGTGTAGACGGAAAAATGTTGATGAAAAGATACTTGTCTTCAAGTATTTGCTTATGTTTTTCGATTGTCTGAAAAGCTTCTTCAATCGATATCATATCCACTTCATACAGCTGGTTATTTTTTTTCGCCAGAGAAAAAAACTTTTCTGGATTCGGATGCGATGCCGAACGCAATAAAAGTTCATAACCATATATTTCGTTGTTTTTCAAATGATAAATTGGCTGAAAAACATGGTGGATATTTGAAAATTCCTTTGATGTATATTTCATTAAAATAACCTCTCTGACATTTACTCAAAAAAAGGCCATCCTTTATCTTAAGGACAGCCGAACATTCATCTCACTGTACATTAAAGAATGTCAAAATTGGCAGCCAGGCTATCATAGTTTCTGTATGAAACCTTAGACCCTTAGCTTTGCGTCCTATCTTTTCAGATAGTTTGCCCTTAGCTCATTTTTATATGAAATTTTCATCGAATTTATACTAATCATACCTTATATCCGAACGTCATTCAACATAATTCTACATTTTTCAGTTTCGTTTCGTTGTGAAACCGTTTTCGTCCTAATCCAAAAATAAGCAATTTTGTGTATCTTTTTTAAGAATTTTGATATGATTTAGATTATCCTTCGATAAATTTGAACATAAAGGCAGGTAATGGGAATGTCAGGTCTTCGCTGGTCGGTATACTTCATCGGTCTGGTCATTTTCAGTTTGGGAATAACGATTACAATTAATGTGCAGCATCTCGGGCTTCACCCTTGGGACGTGCTCAATGTTGCTTTTTATGAAAAATTCGGCTTAACGATAGGATCCTGGGCAATTATTTTTTCTGTTTTGCTGATTATTGTTTCTTGGATTTTAGATAAAAGCTATATTAAGGTAGGTACTTTTCTGAACGCTGTTTTAGTCGGCGCTTTTGTTGATTTATACATGTATCTTGATTTTCTGCCAAAAGCAACCCATACGTGGACAGATATATTAGTGATGATCATTGGTATCATCGTTATGGGAATTGGCGGAGGTGTTTACAATGCAGGAGGCATAGGCTCTGGACCGAGGGATGGGTTTATGTTGTCCATTTCTGACAAAACAGGAATGTCCATTGGCAAGGTAAGAATCATTACAGAAACTATAGTTTTAATTATTGGTCTCCTTCTTGGCGGTCCGGTTTTTGTTATGACGTTTATCTTTACTTTTATCCAAAGTCCAATTTTTCAGTTTACCTATGTTGGATTAAAAAATTACATCGAGCAGCTGGAAGAAAAAAACAAGAAGAAACTCACGGCATAGTAAATAAAGTGCAGGGGGAAGTCGATGAGTAAAGATAGATGGTTTACGGTTCAACAGCTCGACCATTCTACCTTTTGCGAGAAAATAATCTTGCCAGGTTTGGAACAGGAATTCATCAATTTAATGGCTTTAGTATAAAATTTTAATGAAAGAAAAACCAAGTGAGCGACTCACTTGGTTTTTTATTTTAGCGCGCCATCGACATTATATTCCGCCAAATCTATTTCTATTTCTTTACCCAGGGCCAAATTTGCCAATTGTTTTCCGACAAAAGGTCCCATTGTTAATCCGGAGGAACCGAGACCATTGGCAATCAGCAGGTTATCCAGTCCAGGAATATTTCCAATGACTGGGAGGAAGTTCGGTGTTACCGGGCGAAAACCGACTTTTGCTTGCAAAAGGCTGCTATTAATTAATCCCGGGGCTATCGGGAGTATTTTATTCAAAATTTCATACATTGCTCCGATTGTCGGCCGGGAATCAAATTCTTCCGTATCTTCATGGGTGCTGCCAATGACAAGCCGGTCGGCAAAACTTAAAATGAGCTGGCTTGTTGGCGTAAGCACGACTGGCCACTTGGATGTTTCCATATTCGGCAGCTGGACGTGCAAAATTTGCCCTTTTTGCGGAGCCACCACAAAATGAATGTTTAAAGGGAGGAGAAGTTCTTTCATCCACGCTCCATTGGCTGCAATGACGATATCTGCTTCCAAGACTATTTCATTCACTTTGCAGCCGGATAACTTACCGCCGGAATGGATAAGCTCTGCATTGCCTTTTATGAAAGCTGCACCGTATTTTTCCGCAGCACGAATTAAAGCGTGACGCATGCGTTTTCCGTCTACCCTGGCAGCACCGCTAATATAAACCGAACGGAACCCGTCCGCCAGAAGAGGAAACTGTTCTTTCGTTTCTTGTTCGTCGAGAAGTTCTATTTTACCTATTTCCGGTGCATCTGCCCGGCGTTTTCGCGCACGTTCCTCCATCTTCCTCATTTTATCTTCATCCTGGTGCAAACTTAAGGCACCGACTTGGGAGAAGCCAGTCTCTGTTTCACCCATTTCCTCCAGCTCTTGAACGAGTTCAGGGTAAAGGCGGGCACCTTCTTTTGCCAGCTCGTACCAGGCTTTATTTCGCCGTTGGGATATCCACGGACAAATCATGCCTGCAGCCGCATCGGTTGCCTGTATATTGTCATTGCGATCAACAATGACTACTTCTGCTCCGTTTTTTGCAAGATAATAGGCGGCGGATGCTCCTAAAATACCTGCTCCAACAATGGTAATGCGCTTCATGATTTTGTAATCACTTGGTGCATCGCTTTCGCTTTTCCCAAATGTTCGCTTTCATGCTGGATGATCATTTGGAAAAGTTCACCAAAGGTTTTAAAGTTGCCAAAAGGCAAGGTGAATGGCAGATTTTTCTCAAAGAAGCTGTCGTCCAATGCCATAATTCGGTTTTTTTGCGCTTCTAATTGGTCAACAAGTTCCTTTAATGAAGGAGGTTCATTTTTCCAATCGGAAGGTTTTGTCCCTGTTCCGAACAGTTTTTCGTAATGTTCGGGAATATTGGTTGAATGTTTTGGAAAACCAAATAATAAACTTTCTGCCGCAACGAGAATATGGCCGATATGCCAGCGAATCGTATTGTTAAAATAGGGAGCTTTTTTATCCGCTGCCCCTTCATCCAATGTGTTGACATAAGAAATTACTGCATTTCGTGTGTATTCAAATACCTCTATCAAGATTCATCCCTCCAATTGATTTCTATTTATACTATAAAAGATGGGACGAAGAAAAGTAAATAAAATTGCTATTCACCGTTAAGCGGAGGAAGGGCTTGCAGAATGGCATAAATCATTTGTTTTCCGGCTATAATATCAATTTAAAGCATCTATGACTCGAATAAGAGAAAATACTACTCATCCATGAAAAAAGTATGATAATCTATAAGATGGAAATCTATACATAAAAGGAGAATCGACTATGGCAAAGACTTTGGTTTTTGGACATAAAAACCCGGATACGGACACGATTTGTTCTGCTATTGTATATGCGAATCTGAAAAACAAATTAGGGTTTTCGGCCGAACCGGTAAGATTAGGAGAGGTGAACAAGGAAACCCAGTATGCCCTCGATACTTTTGGAGTAGAAGCTCCACGGTTTATTGAAAAAGTAGAGGATGACGTAGAGTCGGTTATTTTAGTAGACCATAACGAGTTCCAGCAAAGTGTGGATAACATTCGTGACGTCCGTATTGCTGAAGTAATTGATCATCATCGTATTTCCAATTTTGAAACAAAAGACCCGCTTTATTTCCGGGCCGAACCGGTCGGCTGTACCGCAACGATTCTTTTAAAACTGTACAAGGAAAATAATGTGGAAGTGAGCAAAGAAATGGCAGGACTTATGCTTTCGGCCATCATTTCCGATTCCTTGTTATTCAAATCGCCGACCTGCACCGAGGAAGATGTGCAGGCTGCTAAAGAGCTGGCAGCTATTGCCGGGGTGGACGCAGAGAAATATGGTCTCGACATGCTGAAAGCCGGGGCAGATTTAAGCGATAAATCGGCGAAAGATTTGCTTACTTTAGATGCAAAAGTATTTTCTATGGGCGGTCACAAAGTGGAAGTCGCTCAAGTCAATACTGTAGATGTAAGCAAAGTCTATGAAAACCAGGAAGAAATAGAAAAGGAAATCTCCCAGCTTATTTCAGAAAAAGACTTGGAGCTATTTTTATTAGTCGTAACCGATATTCTTAACAATAACTCGGAAGTGCTTGCTATCGGCAATGGACAGAAGAAGGTGGAAGAAGCATTTAAGGTGATGCTGGACAACAATCGGGCATTGCTGAAAGGCGTCGTTTCCCGGAAAAAACAAATCGTTCCTGTTTTAACGGAAGCATTTAATCAATAAAAATATTTAAGCCGGCAGGATAGGAGGAATTCTATTCTGCCGGCTTATATTTTCCATTCATTTTTTGCGCTTTCATTGTATTCTTTACTTTATAGCTGCTGTACGTTATAATTTAATATAATCTTAATTTACAGAATATATAAAATGTTCGTAATCAAGAATTCGTTTATGATGAGGTTCATGTTATGGAAAAGTTATTTCATCAATATATTAAAAAGAAACAGAGGTTTGTCCTCGTCTCCGTTATTTGCATCTTTCTCTTTTACTTTTCTTTGCCGCTGTCGTTAATTTTTTTTCCGCAGTTAATGAAAAATAACAAAGATTTCCATATATTTTTTGCTTGGGGATATGCCTTTCTTCAGTTTTTTATGACATGGTTTATCGGCTGGGTGTACACACGGAAGGCAAAATATTGGGATGAGCTGCTTGAACGGATGAAACAGGAGGAAAAGCGGTGAACATTACCTATTTCCTTTTCTTTATTTGTATTGTTGTGTGCACGTTGATTATTACATATTGGGCTGCGAAAAAAAGCAATACGACAAGTCAATTTTATACTGCTGCTGGCAGTTTAACCGGCACACAAAATGGACTGGCCATCGCCGGAGATTATATTAGCGCTGCGTCTTTTTTAGGTATCATTGGGGCGATTGCTTTATACGGATACGATGGATTCTTATATTCTATCGGCTTTCTCGTTTCCTATTTAATTGTTTTGCTTCTTGTTGCTGAGCCAATCCATCATTTAGGAAAGTTTTCTTTAGGGGATGTCATATGTGCCCGGTTTCCCAGCACGAAAATGCGCTGGATGATGGCGGTCAGTTCCTTTATTATTTCCATACTATATTTAATTCCCCAATTAGTTGCTGCGGGTCTGTTAATTCGTTTGCTCTTAGATATTAATTACACTGCATCTGTTTTGGTAATCGGCAGTCTTATGACGATTTACGTTGCATTTGGGGGAATGCTGGCTACTTCTTGGGTGCAGATTATTAAGACGATTGTGCTTTTAGGAGGAGTTTTTTTACTGTCGCTCATCGTCTTTTCCCGGATTCAATGGAATATCTCCGATCTTATTCAGCGGGTGGAAGAAGGAACGGTATGGGGAGAAAAATATTTTCTGGCCGGCCAATTGTTTGACAGTCCGATAGAGATCATTTCACTATCCCTTGCTTTAATTTTAGGTACGGCAGGACTGCCCCATATTCTTATTCGTATGTATACCGTCCGAGATACAACGGAAGTGCGGCGTTCCATTTTAACCGCAACATGGATAATCGGCAGCTTTTATTTCATGACATTGATTATCGGCTTCGGGGCTGTCGCATTCATCGGCTATCAGCGGCTGTTTGATGTGGACTCAACAGGAAACTTGGCAGCTCCTCTGTTAGCCCAGGAATTGGGAGGGGATTTCCTATTAGCCTTTATATCAGCCATTGCTTTTACAACGATTGTTGCTGTCGTTGCCGGTCTCGTCATCTCAGCTACGACTGCTTTCTCCCACGATATTTATCATCACATTATAAAGAAGGGAAACTCGACGGAGCAAGAACAATTAAAAGCTGCCCAATGGACAGCCCTTGCTATTGGCATTATTGCTGTTCTTTTTGCCCTCGGATTGGAAAATGTCAACGTTACGTTTCTCGTTTCCTTAACGTTTACCGTTGCCGCTTCCAGTAATTTTCCGGTGCTTTTATTTACTCTTTATTGGAAACGATTTAATGAAACCGGTGCAATTGCAGGAATGATTTGCGGATTAATAACGTCTCTCATGTTATTGCTCCTCGGCCCCCATGTAATGGACCCGAATGTTGGCTGGATTAAAAGAGAAGCATTTCATAGTTTATATAATCCAGGGATATTTGCTATTCCGGCAGGTTTTTTAAGTGCAATCATCGGATCATTTTTTGCAAAGCCTGAGCCGCACGATGTTTTCTGGCGATTTTATCAAAAGGCACATACTGGTGCAGACGCGGGGAGAGATGAGAAATGAAAGATTTAACCGTCGTTCTGTTTGAACGGTTAGGGCTTGTATTGATCTTCGCCTTTGTTCTTACGAGAACCCCGGGGTTCCGTTCGTTGCTGTATCGGGAGTTTAATCGGAAGATGATTTTCGTACATGCTTTCGTCTTCGGCCTGTTTGGAATCGCCAGCACGATGATGGGAATTATTATTGATGGGGATACGGTCGTTATTCCGAACCTTTTATGGTCGGTGGAAAATGATCAGGTTGCAGTAAGCTCCAGCTTAGTAGCTGTCGTTATTGCCGGCTTGCTCGGAGGTCCTCTTGTAGGACTAGGTGCAGGGATGATTGCGGGTATTCATTTATTTTTCCTCGGCGGCATCGGCTGGCTGGCAAATGTTTTCGTCAATCCTTTAACAGGCCTTCTAGCAGGGCTTACTGCCAGGTTTTTCTCCCAGGAAAGGGTCATTTCCCCTATGAAAGCATTGTTTATCGGCGTTTTTCCGCCTATTTTGCAGATGCAGCTCATGCTAGTTTTTCATCCGCATGCAGATCATATGGTAGCCGTTGTCGATCAGATCGGACTGCCCCTTGTGTTATCGAATAGTATTGCCATTGCTATTTTTACGGCAATGATAGGCATTGTATTGAAAGAACAGGAAAACGAAGCTGCCATGTCTACGAGACGGGCACTGACGATTGCCGAAGAAGCACTCCCGTTTTTAGAAAAAGGGTATCGGAAAGAGATGGCCATCGGCATTTCCAATTTGCTGTATGAACGTCTGGAAATTGCTGCTGTTTCTGTCACAGATGGGGAAACGATATTGGCCCATAAAGGGCTGGGAGCGGACCATCACTTGCCGGGAGAGGAGATTGTCACCACTATTTCTCAAGAAGCATTGGAAAATAAAAAAACAAAGGTTGCCTATACACGGGAGGAGATTCAATGTCAGCATCCGAATTGCCCGTTGGAAGCAGCAATCATTATTCCTATTGGAGCATCGGATCACGCGAAAGGTTTAATCAAATTTTATTATCGTAAAGCCCAGCACATCCGTCCTGCCGATCTCGTGCTGGCAGAAGGGTTAGGAAAGCTGATTTCAAACCAGCTGCAAGCGATAGAAGCGGAAAGATTAAAAGCCTATATGCGTGATGCCGAATTAAGAAATCTTCAAGCGCAAATTAATCCCCACTTTCTTTTCAACACATTGCATATCATCGCTGCTCTTTTTCGCAAGGAACCGGAAAGAGCGAGACATATCACCGTTCAATTAGCAAATTATATGCGATTTAATCTTGGGCTCGTATCGAATTCTCTCATTGAATTGGAAAGAGAATGCGAACATGTAAGAGCATATATTGAAATAATACAAGCCCGTTTTGCCGGCAGACTGCAAATCACTTTCCATCAGGCGCGGGGGATTTCCCAAGTTTATGTACCGCCATCAACTATCCAGCCGCTAGTAGAAAACAGTGTCCAGCACGGATTGAAAAATGTAATTCATAACGGAAAAATTGAAGTAAGAATCGAAAAGATGGAAGATTCCATTCGAGTGACGGTTACAGACAATGGCTCTGGCTTTCCTGAACATATTTTAACCAATGCAGGGGAAAAGGAATTGACAAAAGGTGAAAAATCGACAGGCCTGTATAACGTGAACCAGAGGCTAATCCGCTTATTAGGCGAAAAGTCGCGGCTTCATATAAAAAATTTGCCGGCTGGGGGCAGTGAAGTATCATTTTCCATTCCAATGGTGATTCAAAAGGAAGTTGAGGTGTCTTAATGATGCGTGTTTTAATTGCGGAAGATGAACAGTTGGTTCGGGAAGAGCTGATTTACTTATTAGAAAGGGAGGAGGATGTTACTTTATGTCCGGAAGCAACGACAGGGGATGAGTTAATCACACTATATAAAGAGAACAGGCCAGATGTCATTTTTCTTGATGTGCAAATGCCAGGTAAATCAGGGATTGAAGCAGCGAAGGAAATTTTGAAAGATGAAGGAAATCCGCCTTTATTCATTTTTACGACTGCCTATGATGAATACGCGGTAGAAGCATTTGAAATAGAAGCGGTCGATTACTTATTGAAACCATATGACGAAAGGCGATTTCAAGAGACGATGAAAAGGCTAAGGAAAAAGCTGGCCCAGCAGGAAAAAGAGTCAAAGGAAATGCGGCTAAAACAAAACTCCCGGACAGAAAAACTCCTTATTGATGACGGGGAAAAAATGATCGTATTGTCCCCGGAATCCATTTATTATGCTGTTCCAAATAATCGGATGCTGGAAATTCATACGGAACAAAAAGTAATTTACAGCCGGATGACATTGCAGGAGCTGGAGAAAAAGCTGAAAGGTTATCCGTTTTTTCGCCCCCATCGCAGTTATCTCGTAAATATCGAACAGATTCAGGAAATAACGCCGTGGTTTAATGGTACGAGCAACATAAAACTGAAGGATAAAAAGAAAACAGTCATCCCGGTCAGCCGTTCAGCAAAGCGAGTTTTATTCAAAATTTTCGAAAGATAGCCATTCATTTTTAAATCCCGACCGTTCGAGCGGGATTTTTTGCAATTGATGCGAAAAATAAATACAACCCTCCTTATTTTACTATACTTTGAAGTAAGCGTTTTCAAGTAATAATAAGGAGGGAATTTTTTATGAGTCGGTTTGAAGAAATTGAGAGTTCAAAAGAGTTTCAGCAGCTGAAACGGTCGAAACAGAAGTTTATTTGGCCAATAACGTTGATTTTTATTATCTATTATTTGATTTTGCCTTTAATGGCCGGTTATGCAAAACCGTTAATGACCAGCTTCGTATTTGGAAATATTACCTTTGGTTACTTGTACGGCATTTCCTTCTATATTGTAGCATGGGGACTGGCTTTTCTTTACGTATATCAGGCACGGAAATTTGATAAAAAGGCAGCAGAAATTAAAGAAAAATACAGTGTAGGCAAGAAGGGGGCATAATATGAGTCCTCAAATATTCGGCGTTATTTTGTTCGTCGTCATTGTTGCTTTAACGATGTATGTCACCTACATCGCGGCAAAAAGGAATAAGGATACATCGGATTTTTATGCAGCAGGAAGATCGTTAACGGGCATGCAAAACGGTTTTGCTCTCGCTGGAGATTATTTAAGTGCAGCCTCCTTCCTTGGTATTGCAGGACTTGTTGCGCTTCATGGGTATGACGGATTTATGTATGCCGTCGGCTGGCTGATGGGATATGTCATCGTCCTTTACATCGTTGCTGAACCATTTCGAAATTCAGGAAAATTCACCCTTGCTGACGTTTTATCTTACCGCCTGAAGGCAAGACCGGTCCGAAGTGCGGCTGCGGTTGTAACATTGGCGGTTACCCTTTTTTACATGGTCGCCCAGCTCGTTGGGGCAGGGGCAATCATTCAGCTTCTTGTCGGTATACCGTATGAAGCGGCGATTATATTTATCGGCATATTGATGATCATCTACGTTACATTCGGGGGAATGCTGGCGACAAGCTGGGTACAAATCATAAAAGCGGTGTTATTAATGTCTGCGATGATTATTATGATTCTCTTTATTGCCGTGCTCTTTAATTTTAATTTATCTTCCCTGTTTGGTGCGGTCATTGATGAAAATGGCGTCGGCTTCTTAGAACCAGGCCGGCTCTATACGAATCCGATTGATCTGTTATCATTGGGCCTTGCTTTAATTTTGGGAACAGCCGGTTTGCCACACGTTCTCGTCCGTTTTTACACGGTTCCGGATGCCCAGGCGGCGAGGAAGTCAGTTATTTGGGCGATGATGCTGATTGGGTTTTTCTATATCATGATTACGTTAATCGGTTATGCAGCCAGTGTATTTGTCGGCCGTGAAAATATCGCTGCCGTTGATCCGGGTGGAAACATGGCTGCGCCGTTATTGGGGCAGTATTTAGGCGGCGGTGAAGGTACATTTGGCGGCGAACTGTTTATGGCTGCCATTGCCGCAGTAGCTTTTGCAACGATTATTGCGGTAGTAGCCGGTCTCGTCATCACGGGTGCAGGAGCATTTGCCCATGATATTTATACAAATGTCATAAAGCGCGGAGAGGTGGACAGCAAGAAACAATTTAAAGTTGCCCGCAATGCAGCCTTAGTAATCGGAATTGTGTCGATTATCGTCGGCATCCTTGCGAAAGGATTAAACGTTGCATATCTCGTTGTTCTTGCATTTGCTGTAGGAGCAAGCGCCAACTTGCCGGTTATCATCTTCTCCATTTATTGGCGGAGATTTAATACAAATGGTGCGGTGGCAAGTATGCTCATTGGTACGATTACGGCGGTGACCCTAGTAATGATTGGGCCGAGCGTTATGGGGGAAAATGCCATCTTTCCATTGGCCAATCCGGGAATCATTAGTATTCCGGTAGGGTTCCTGTCCGCGTACTTGTTTACTATCTTCAGCAAGAAGGAAGAGAATGCACAGAAATTTGCGGAAATGTCGGTGAGGGCGAATACCGGATTAGATGCCGAGTAAATACAGCAGTTCGTACACAAAGAGAGGTTTTTTGCCTCTCTTCTATCCCCATTATGAACAGAGGGGGTGACGAAATTCCATCGACTATAAACATGGAAAAGTGCTTTTGCTGGGAGCCGGGTTAACGTTCAAAATCTGAACATAGGAGACTAATAGCAAGGGAGATGGGAAAATGAGTCAAATCATCGCTCCGCAGACGGATAAACCGAATATGCCGCCTTATGAAGAAGTCTATCGGAATTTTGATTGGAAAGAGGTAGAAAAGAATTTTTCCTGGCATGAAACAGGTAAAGTAAATATGGCGTATGAAGCGATTGACCGCCATACGGAAACATGGAGAAAAAATAAAGTAGCACTATATTATAGTGATGCAAAGCGAAATGAAAAATATACGTTCCAAGATTTAAAAGATTTATCTAATCAATTTGCCAACGTCTTGCGGAAAATCGGGGTACAAAAGGGAGAACGGGTTTTCCTGTTTATGCCTCGGTCGCCGGAAATTTATGTTAGCCTTCTTGGGACGATTAAAGTCGGAGCCATTGCGGGCCCGCTATTTGAAGCGTTTATGGAACAGGCAGTCCGTGATCGGCTGGAAAATAGTGATGCTTCAGCTTTAGTAACGACACCAGAGCTGCTGCCAAGGGTACCTTATAAAGAATTGCCAGCATTAAAGCATATTATTCTCGTCGGAGACGGAGAAATTCCGAATGATGACGGGGATACGAAGTTTTATATCTACCAGAAAGAGATGAACGAAGCTTCCCGTGAAGCAGAGATTGAATGGGTTGACCGGGAGGACGGCCTCATCCTCCACTACACGTCCGGTTCAACGGGAAAGCCTAAGGGAGTTTTACACGTTCATAATGCAATGATTCAGCATTATCAAACGGCGAAATGGGTTTTGGACTTAAAAGAGGATGATATTTTCTGGTGTACGGCAGATCCGGGCTGGGTGACGGGAACTTCCTATGGAGTTTTTGGTCCTTGGCTCAATGGAGCGTCCAACTTAATTCGCGGCGGCAGATTTAGTCCGGACGATTGGTATGCTACGATTGAAAAACATCGGGTTACTGTATGGCTCAGTGCTCCGACAGCATTCCGCCGGCTTATGGCAGCGGGAGATGAAAAAATAAAGGAGTATGACTTAAGCTCTTTGCGTCACATTTTAAGTGTTGGTGAACCGTTAAATGCGGAAGTCGTCCATTGGGGAAGAAGAGTTTACGGGTTAAGCATCCATGACCATTGGTGGATGACAGAGACTGGTGGAATGCTCATTGCCAATTATCCTTCCATGCCTATTAAGCCGGGTTCCATGGGAAGAGCATTTCCAGGCATCGAAGTGGCAATTTTAGACAATGAAGGGAATGAAGTCCCGCGGGGACAAATGGGATCCTTATGCATTAAAGCCGGCTGGCCGTCGATGATGAGAAAAATTTGGAAGAATGAGAAGAAATATAACGAGTACTTCCAATTCCCGGGCTGGTATATATCTGGAGATTTAGCTACGATGGATGAAGAAGGATACGTTTGGTTCCAGGGACGGGATGATGACGTGATTATGACCTCGGGGGAGAGGGTCGGTCCGTTCGAAGTAGAAAGTAAATTAGTAGAACATCCGGCTGTGGCAGAAGCTGCTGTTATTGGAAAGCCGGATCCGGTTCGAGGTGAAATTATTAAGGCTTTCGTTTCATTAAGGGAAGGTCTTGAAAAATCCGAAGAGCTTGCAGAAGAACTAAAAATATTTGTCAGAAAAGGCTTGGCGGCCCATGCAGCACCGCGCGAAGTGGAAATTAGAGATTCTTTACCAAAGACACGGAGCGGCAAAATTATGCGTCGTGTATTAAAAGCGTGGGAATTGGGCTTGCCGACAGGAGACCTTTCGACTATGGAGGAATAATTTCAAAAAGAAGCTTGTCTTCCTGAATAGAAAAGAAGATAAGCTTCTTTATCTGTTGACACAAACAATTTAAAAAGGAAACTATAGCAAGATGAATAATTAATGGGGGATGCAAAAGACTAATGAAAGGAAAGAAGGGAGGTATGTTATTGGCGAGCAGACCAAAGGGACCAAAACAGCAGCAAAAAGCGAATTTGCCGAAAAGTCCTGAGCAGCCTTACGGGGAACCTTTAAGCGGTTCAAAAAAAGTAAAAAATCAAAATCACTCCCGGCAAAATCATAACCCCCATCATGATATGTAAATGCAGACAGACCCGATTCAATCAGGGTCTGTCAGCGTTTCGGCCAATCAGCTAATGGTCGCTCTTATATTTTGGCCTTTTAAATAAACGTTGCACGATGGGGAGCCTTTACGCGAGCATAACGAACATTTTTCGCTATCCACTATCCCGATTGCATAATCGACAGCATCTGTGGAAGATTGAAAGAAGTATTTTTTGCCAATCTCATCATATAACCCGCTGATTTTAAGCATGTGCTCTACTTTCGGGTTTACTTCAGAAAAAAGCGTCACTCCTCCTGTTTTATGAAAGTCCCGTACTAAAGAGGATAAATTCGCGATTCCTGTTGCATCGATGATGGATACATGTTTCATTTTCAAAATGAGCACTTTTGGCCTTTTATTAATGTGGTATGTAATTACCGATTCAAATTTGTCAGCAGCACCGAAAAATAGCGGCCCCTCTACGGTAAAGAAAGAGATTTGCGGACAAGTAGATTCGAATTTGTGCATTTCATCGTTTGCGTTGTTTTTCAGTCGGGCAGGAATAACTCTTTCGATCTCCAATACTTCACTCATTCGCTTAATAAATGATGCCATTGCCAATAACAGACCAATTGGCACAGCAATGGTCAAATTGACAAATACGGTCAGCAAAAAGGTCACTATAAGAACTAAAGAATCGCTCGTTTTCAATTTCACCATATGGATGAATGATTTATGTTCACTCATGTTAAAGGCGACAACCATCAATATTGGAGCTAGCGAAGCTAAAGGAATATAGGCGGTATATGGTGCGAATAAAAGGAGCGTAATTAAAACGATGAGACCTTGAAATATGCCGGATAGCGGGCTTGCCGCACCGCTTTTTATATTTGTAGCCGTTCTTGCAATTGCTCCTGTTGCAGGGATTCCGCCAAATAATGGGGTGACCATATTGGCAATACCTTGTCCGACAAGTTCCCGATTGGAATTATGCCGTTTTCCCGTCATTCCGTCTGCGACAACGGCAGAAAGGAGGGACTCAATTCCGCCGAGCATGGCGATCACAAAGGCTGGCTGCCAAAGGGTCAATACTTTTTCCAATGTTATTTCTGGAAAATGTATACGCGGCAGTCCTTGCGGAATTCCCCCAAATGCGGAACCGATTGTCACCACCTGATTTGGGTAAAATACGGATGCAATGATGGTTGGAATGGCGATTGCT
Organism: Compostibacillus humi; assembly: GCF_014637175.1. Classification (GTDB taxonomy): domain Bacteria; phylum Bacillota; class Bacilli; order Bacillales; family Amphibacillaceae; genus Oceanobacillus; species Oceanobacillus humi. The sequence goes on from NZ_BMEV01000010.1 coordinate 40,729, forward strand.
ACCAGTAATACAGGGATTCTCGGGAAAAGCTTTGGAACAAAAATAATGACAGCAAGGCCGATGGCAGCGGTGAAAATGCTAAACCAATTAACTTTATCCAAATTTTGCATGATTTGAATCATGTTTTGGTGAAAGTATTCTTTCTTTTCCAATCCTTCAATACCGAGAAAATCACCAATTTGCCCGCTGAAGATGATTACTGCAATTCCTGCCGTAAAGCCAATCGTTACGGAACGGGGGATGTATTTAATTAAATTTCCCAAATTAAAAAAGCCCATTAAGATGAGCATCAGTCCTGCCAAAAAGCCGGCGATTAATAAACCTTCATATCCATACTGGAGTACGATGACGAGCAATATAGGTATGAATGCACCGGTAGGTCCGGCAATTTGATATTTTGAACCTCCAAACAGACTAACGAGTATTCCGGCGATAATCGTCGTATATAAACCATATTCCGGTTTTACCCCAGACGCTACCGCAAACGCCATACCTAGCGGGATTGCTACAATACTTACCGTTAAGCCGGCAATAAAGTCACGCTTTAAAGAATTTGGGGTTAACCCTTTAAAACGCTCATCTTTTAACAATGATGTATCACTCCTAATAGAATATTAAAAAAGACATGCATATCTATCATAGCATATAAATTTTTAAATTGTTAATAAATTAAAAAATGGGTCGGAAAAGAGTGGTAATTAACGCCGTCTTTTTGTTCATTAATGAAAAATGGAAATATTGCAAAAGAAGAGGGCTGCCGGAAATAGAGCTTTTTCAGAGGATGAGGAAGAAATAATTATCATACATAACTGCTAAGCTGGCTGCTTTAATATAATCGGGCAATATAAAAAGCATTCACCAATTCTTTGGCGAATGCTTAAACAGGCTGCTTATTTTTTTCAGCTGCAGCATGGATCCTTCGCAACATAATGGTTTGCCCAATCATAAAGATTCCGCTGACTGACCAGTAAAGGGGGAGTACGGCAGGGGAATTCAAGGAAATAATACCGATTACTGCCGGTGAAATAACACCGATAATTGCCATTTGCTGTTTCACTTTCACGCTCATGCCTATTTGAGCTGCCTTAAATTGGATAAAATAAACGCAGATGGCAATCACCGTTAAGATGAAATCCCTGCTCCCCAAGTCAAACCATAAAAAGGAATGGGCTGAAATCTCTGGTGTTCTTAAGATGGCATAGTAAAAGCCAATCAGAATGGGGAACTGCAATATAATCGGCAAACAGCCTGCAGCTGAAGCCAATGGATTTATATGATGTTTTTGATAAGCTTTCATCAATTCCCGCTGCATCTCCAGTTGCGCATTCTGACTTTGTTTATTTTTATACTTATTCTGGATTGCTGTTAGTTCCGGTTTTAGTGCATCATATTTTTCCTTTATTTGTAGACTGCTTCTCGTCTGCCGCAAAAAGAAGGGCATCAGCGCAAGCCGGATGGTGACCGTAAGCAAAATAATGGCAAGTCCATAGTTATCGTTCAATAATCCGGCAATCCCTTTAATGAATAGGGAAAAAGGATATACAAAATATTGATCGAAAAAACCGCTGGAATCGGCATGTATTGGTTCGGCTGCGGTACAGCCGGCAAGAAATAATAATGCTGGCGCGAAAAAATTCTTTTTAAGAAATGAGAATACAGATTGTTTTTCCATCGTTTTCCTCCTCGTTTGTTATTTTTGTTTGTTAACGAGAAGGAATTGCTGTCGGCATCATCGTCATCATCGTGTCCCGCTCTATTCGTTTTGCGGATAATCCAATTTGTTATTTCGGAAATGACTGAAACAACTTGTTCCAGCAATCGTAACTGTATTTGGATTTTGCCGGAATGGCGAATAAATAAATTTGTGCTGTCTGATTTTCGGTGAAATGATACTCCTAAACGAATAAGGGGAACCATCGACAAAATAAGGCCGAACCAAAAACATATCAGCGAATATTCATAAAAAAGTTCATTTAATAATTCGATGATAATCTGTATTCACCTGCCTTTGCGGTTTTTATTTACTACGTTCTTATCGTATAATAAGTTTCAATATTGCCTTATGACAAAGGGGGAGGAAATTTTGGCACAAAGAACGGCTTTATTTTTTAGCGGGGGAAAGGATAGCTGTTTTGCGCTGCACCGTCTGCAGCAGCAAAAAATCGATGTCGTATGCCTAATGACAACGGTTTGGAAAGATAAAGACGAAACCGTTGCCCATGGCGAAAAGCTGGAACGTATTAATGGTCAGGCCAAGCGTTTGGGTATTCCGGTGCAATTTATTCCTGTAACTTTTGAAACATACACGGAAGATGTTGTTAAGGCGTTAAGCCAATTAAAGGCTGCGTATCGCTTGCGCGGGGTTGCCTTTGGCGATATTTACCTTGAAGGACACCGGGAGTGGGGGGAACAGGTTGCAAAGGATACCGGTTTAAGCCCTTATTACCCGTTATGGACTGATGAAGAGGGTGCAGTTCGTTTATTAAAAGAATTTGTTGCATCGGGATTTAAAGCAGAGGTAATCCGGGTAGACGAAAGCAAGCTTCCGAAAAGCTGGGTCGGCCGGCTCCTCGACGCAAGTTTTATCGATGATATTCAGCACAAAGATGTATGTCCAATGGGGGAATCGGGAGAGTATCATACTTTTGTATACGATGGTCCGATCTTCCGGAAGTGAAAAATCCCTTTTATTTTTGGAAAATAGGTACTTGTTTATACACTCCAATGATAAATTACATAGGTTAATAGTGTATCATAACAAGAAAGGGGATTACTATGCGACGCAGACATCACGGACCACATTGTGGTTGTCCGAAATGTATTGTGCATCCGGTTAAGCATAATACGGTTCATACTTGTTCTGAAAGTGAGGTACTACACGTTCATCCGTCTCATACAACGGTCGTTAACCATCATTTAGTTAAAAATCAGCATATATTCCCGCATTCGACTTCATTCCAAAATGTAACCAATAGTGTAGATCAATTTGGTCCATCTTTTGAAGTCCCTGGTCCAGGATTTGGCCCAGGTCAGGTAGCGGGAGCAATGCAGCCGGGATGTGGACCGGGTCAAGTAGCAGGGGCGATGCAGCCGGGATACGGAATGGGTCCTTGGAACAAGCCGAAGAAAGGATGTTAAGCTGTATTACGCTGGCATGTTGTATTGCCAGCTTTTCTTTTTGTTTATTGTATTTAACGAAATCATTGTTTTGAAATCGCTATATTAATGATGCTTTTTTCCTGAAAGTTCTGCTTTCAGCATGTACAATGTGGAAAAGACAGGCTGTATTGATTCATTTGATGATGACCGTAAAGGAGGCGTTGTAAATTGAAAGTATTAGCCGTTTCGGGGTATAAGCCGATGGAAATAAATATTTTTGCGGAAAATGACCCAAGGATTCATTTTATAAAAAAAGCAATCGAGAAGAGATTGGAACAGCTAATACATAATGGTCTTGAGTGGGTTATCGTTTCCGGACAAATGGGCGTCGAATTATGGACAATCGAAGTTGTATTGGATTTAAAAGAAAATTATGATATTCAAGTGGCTGTATTTCCGCCTTTTGAAAATCAGGAAAGCCGCTGGCCGGAACATCTGAAAGAAAAGTACCAGGAATTAACGATGGCATCTGATTTCTATAAGCCTATTTATCAAGGAGACTATAAAGGAACTTATCAATATCGGGCAAAAAATTTATTTCTCGTTGATAAAAGTGATGGCTGTTTGCTGCTGATGGATGAAGAATTTCCCGGGAGCAATAAATATTTGTGGGAGATTGCGAAAAAGAAGGATGAATATTCTATATTTCTTATTACACCGGCAGATTTAGAGGAAATTGTCGAAGAAATACGCATGTCTAATCCGGAATACTGGAATTAAATTCCCTTCATAAAAATATCGATAAGATTTAATGTTAAAAATAATTAAAGGATTTAAAAATAAAGTATAGAAATATACATTAGTAAGAAGATGTACACTTTAGCAATTGATGTTGGAGGGAAAATATGAAGGATTTTCCAGTGCTGGAAACAAAGCGACTTCATCTTGTAAATATTTGTCCATGTTACACAAAAGATTTATATGATATTTTATCCCGGGATAATGTAACCCGATACTATGGTGTGGATAGTTTAGAATCTATTGACGAAGCTGCAGAGTTAGTCGAGCAAATCCAGACCCTTTTCAGGCAGGGCCGAAGTATTCGCTGGGGGCTCGTATTAAAGGAGACGGGCCAATTTATCGGAACTGCAGGGTTAAATAATATTCATTATTGGAATAAAAAAGCAGATATCGGCTATGAGCTGCACCCGGATTTTTGGCGAAAAGGGTTCATGTCGGAAGCGGTTTGCTGCATTCTTGAATACGCCTTTGAGGTGATGGAATTGTATCGGATCGGGGCGTTGACTTACCCTGAGAATATTCCTTCTATCCGTTTATTAAAGAAATTGTCCTTTCAGCAGGAAGGCATCCTCCGCGGATATTTGCAACAGAGCGGCCGTTCCCATGATGTTATTATGCATTCGTTGTTAAAGCCGGAATGGGAGAAGTTAAACCATCAGACAGGTGAGGAAAAACTTTTTCCTGTCCAGCAAAGGGAGAAAAAGTTATATCAGTTGACCACTATTCCGTACCTACCGCACTCGACAATTTTGGCAAAGGAAATAAAAGTATTGAAAAAAGAGATTCATCAATTAAAAGGCAGGGAACGAAGAAAAAAAGAGAAACTCTTAAAGAAAAAATTAAAAATGTATCAGCAAATTTGCCCCCACTCACTGAAGGATCGTTTAATTAAGTAAGTTTACAGATCGATGGAATATCCGGGGACAATAAGAGATTGGACACGGGATGATAAAGGTTTTCTCTTGGCCATTTGCTTATATTTGCAGGAGCAAATATACAATGACCGCCAGACAACACACTATACGGCTCGTTTCTTTCCCGTGTTCATCGCTGCAGGCCGCATGTATTATGTTATAAATTAAGTGAATGTCTTTAAAAGGAAAAAGTTCTCGTCCGCTTGATATATTTTTTCTATTTTCCTGGAATTCCTGGCCAAAGGTTTGGGCGAGACAACGAAAGAAGTAATCGTCGGTATCTGCTTCCCGGACGATTTCAATCATCTCCCTCGGATTTGCTTCCCCGTCGTTCACTGGTTTGGCCGGAAAAAGGATAAATAATAAAGTGACCGAGAGAATGCTGAATAGGGAAAGGATTTTACGAAAAGTATTTTTCATAGAAAGTTTAGAGCTACCTCCCTTCATAGAAAGCATTCTATGAAAGGAGGGGTTGTACAGTGTGGGTACGCTGTTTAGCTTTTCATATAATAGGGTAATGTTTATTGTCTTTTTTCCTTTTTCATTTTGCGGATGATTAGCTCCTGCTGTTTAACTTCGATCTCCATTTCATCCCCGTGGGCCAGCCCTGCTTCGTGCAAAATATCTTTTGGGAACGTAACTCCGTAGTTTTTCCCGATTTTTGTAATTTTTCGCTGTAATTTTGTCAAAACCATCACCCCATCTAGCATTTTATAAACTATTATACTTTTTTTCTCATATTTTAAGAAACTGATTTTTACAGTATCATATTATTCCATACTATATTAAAATGGAAAGTAACCGAATGGATTAGGGGGAAAAGCATGGATACTTGCATTCGGGAAATGACAAAATCCGATATACCGATTGTCCAGGATATTGCCAGGGAAAGCTGGCACGATACATATGAAGGGATTATCCCAATAGATATCCAAGACCGGTTTTTAAATTCCGCATATCATCGCCGAAATATGAAAAGAAGGCTGAAGCAGTCACATATTTTTGTTGCGGAAGTGAAGGGGAAAGTCGTCGGTTTTGCTAACTATTCTCCGGTATCGAAAGACAGATCGGTTGAACTTGGAGCAATTTATTTATATCCGGCGTACCAGGGACAGGGTCTTGGTACTAAATTATTAATCGCCGGGGTTGAAAAGCTTAAACCAGAAAAGATTTATTTATATGTCGAGAAAAATAATGTTAAAGGGATGCGCTTTTATCAGGCAAGAGGTTTTAAAAAGGTGAAAGAATTTGAGGATGAATTGTATGGGCATCCTTTGCAAACCGTGCAAATGGTGCTGGAAATAAACGAAATGGAAAATCAATCGAGGAAGGCTGAATTATAAAATGACAGGATGTTTTTATGCGTAAAATATCACAGGGAATCATGAGTTTTTTGGAGAAAGCCGTTGTATTTTTCACCGTCTTATTTTTAATCCTCTTTGCTTTAATCTTCGTTTTGCTGCTGTATTTTTTTGGCTTTGCGGGATTTTTTTTCCTCTTTCAAGTGGAATACGAGTCGTTAACGGTACTGCTGTTATACGTTATTTTCGTTCTTCTGTTCGGATTTGTTATCGATTGGATTGCGAAAGTTTTTGTCATGATATGCAACGCAAACGTAAAAAACTACCATTACTCCATGATTATTAAACTATTTATTGAAATGATGTTTGCGTGGGTCACTTTGATTATTGTTGATGAGATGCTGGAACAGGTTACTGTCTCTATATGGCTCGAACTGCTTGCGGCATCCATAATGACCTTGGCAGATTTTACGTTTGAAAATAAAAGCAAATGGAAAAAGAAATTATCTCACTAAAAATAGAGGATTTTTTTAATAACAGTTTTGATGACTGTTATTTTTTTTATGAAAATTTTTAATGTATAATAATTTTGAATTGTTTTTGAATAAGGTGAATCGAATTCGATTCAATCATTGGAAGGCGGGGATTGTATGAATGGAGATTTTATAAAAGATCTACACTTCCATAAAATATTTAATCATTTAAATGATGGAATTTTTATCGCCGATCAATATGGTTATGCTATTTGGGTCAATGAGACAAGTACAAAACAAATTGGCGCACCGAGGTCAAAAATTATCGGGAAACATGTGGATGATTTGGAAAGTAAAGGATTTTTTACACCTTCTGTAACGAAAATTGTATTAGAGAAGAAGGATGTTGTCTCAAAAGTCCAAACGTCCAATGGCAGGCAATTTCTTGCTACAGGATATCCGGTCCAGATAAAGGAAGATAATACTGGATATATACTTGTCCATGTCAAAGATATTACAGAAACAGTAAAAACAACTTTTCAATTGGAGAAGGCAGAAGCACTTATTCAGCAATATTGGCAGGAATTGCAGCGGATGAAGTCAGCTTATCAGCAGAACAATGAAGAAAGCAATATCATCGGACAAAGCAAGAAACATGAAAAAATGATAAACAAGATTACACGGCTTAGTGATGTGGATGCAACGATACTGATTACCGGAGAATCAGGAGTAGGGAAGAGCAGAATTGCGGAGGAAATACATAAAAGAAGTTCCAGATCGAAGAAACCATTTCTATCGATTAATTGCGGCGCGATACCGGAATCTTTATTGGAGTCAGAATTGTTTGGATATAAGAAAGGAGCCTTTTCCGGCGCAAATCAGAAGGGAAAAACCGGCTTAGCAGAAATGGCAGAAGGGGGAACATTGTTTTTAGATGAAGTGGCAGAGCTGCCGTTATCACTGCAGCCCAAACTTCTGCACCTTGTTCAAGATAAAACCTTTATCCCTATTGGAGCTACCGAACCAAAAAAAGTGGATATTCGCATCATTGCAGCAACTAATCAAGGCCTTTTGCAAATGGTAAAGGAAAAAAAGTTTCGCGAAGATTTATATTATCGTCTAAATGTTGTATCCATTCATGTGCCGTCCCTCAGAGAGAGAAGAGAAGATATTCTGCCACTCGCATACCATTACTTTAATCATTATAAGAAAAAATACAATAAACAAGCGTCGTTAAGCAATGAACTGATAGATTTTTTTCAATCCTATGACTGGCCTGGAAATATAAGGGAATTAGAGAATATCATCGAGCGTTTAGTAATTACCTCTGAAGGCAACATTATCGGAGCAGAAGATTTGCCAGACCAGATGATTGTAAACATGGAAAATCGAACTTATTCATCTGCAGACTTAAAGGGGAAAACGTTAAAACAATTTTTGGAAGAAATTGAAAAGAGATTGATTGAAGAAGCAATGGAGAAATATCGATCCACAAGAAAAGCTGCTGAATCATTAGGAATGACCCAATCGTCATATATGCGCCGCTTAAAAAAGTATAATTTATCTAAAACGTTGTGATGAAAGCATAGATTTTATATTTTATAGAAAACAAAATTTATGGCATGGATTTTGCAATAAATATATAAAGGGAATTTAGGAGGAGATAAAATTGGTTAGAACTTGGTACACGATGCCGAAAGAAGACGGTTTTCGGATGCCTGGCGAGTTTGAAGAACATAAAGGTACGTGGATGCTTTGGCCGCAGCGGACAGATACTTGGAGGGATGGCGCAAAACCGGCTCAAAGGGCATACGTAGAGGTTGCCAAGGCGATAAGTAAATTTGAACCGGTGACAATGTGTGTGAATCAGGACCAGTACGAAAATGCGCGTGCCATGCTGCCGAGCCACATTCGGGTAGTTGAGATATCGTCCAATGATGCATGGATGCGGGATATAGGCCCTACCTTTGTTAAAAATGATAAAGGAGAAGTACGGGGGATTGACTGGAACTTTAATGCTTGGGGAGGATTGGAGGAAGGGTTATATTTCCCGTGGGACCAGGACCTTCTTGTGAAACAGAAAGTAATGGAAATAGAAGGAATTGACAGATATGAAGCAAGGGATATCGTTTTAGAAGGGGGTGCCATTACGGTAGATGGGGAAGGCACATTGATTACGACGGAGCAATGTTTATTGCATCCTAACCGCAATCCTCATTTGACGAAAGAACAAGTGGAAGAAAAATTGGAGCAATATTTAGGCATCGAAAAAGTCATTTGGCTTAAAAATGGTCTTGTTGGGGATGAAACTGACGGACATGTAGATGAAGTTGTATTTTATGTTCGTCCAGGGGAAGTAGCGTTAGGATGGACCGACGATCCAAATGATCCTAACTATGAAGTTTTGCACGATGCCTTTGAACGATTGCAGTCCGCCGTTGATGCAAGGGGAAGAAAGTTAAAAATTCATAAAATCCCAATGCCACAACAAATCCGGTTAACGGAAGAGGAAAGCAAAGGGATCGATTTTTCGGAACATAGTTTTGAACGGACAGCGGAAAAGCAGTTTATTGCTACATATATCAATTGTTATTTATGTAATGGAGGAGTAATATTGCCAGCCTTTGGCGATCCCCATGATGAAATTGCTGCAGAAATGTTCCAGAAAATCTATCCCGACCGGGAAGTCGTTTCTGTTTATACGAGGGAAATATCCCTTGGCGGAGGTAATATTCACTGTATCACTCAACAACAGCCAAAGGGGTAAATAAAACAGGGTTGTCCTCTTTTACGGACAACCCTGTTTTTTGGATCAGTTTATTGATTTGCAAAGTACGGGCGTTTAAGCTTCCAGCTCCTCAAATTCAATTTCTGGCGGTTCCTTCTTAAAGAAATTCGTAGAAACGACTAAATAGATAAATCCGATAACCGTCCAAATAAATCCGATGAGCAGGGATAACTTATCTAAACTAATCCATAGATAGACGATGAATGCCAACCCGATAAACGGAAAAATCAGATTTGTTATCGTAAATCCAATTCCCTTCCCATTTCGATTCCGGAAATAAGTAATCATGACACAAATATTTACAAAGGAGAATGCGGTAAAAGCTCCAACATTAATAAGGGATGTTGCTCCTTCTAAATCAAGTAAAAGTGCCGATAAAGCCAGAATACCGACTAAAATAATATTCGGAATTGGTGAGTTGTATTTAGGATGCAAATAGCCAAAGAATCGATTTGGCAGTACACGGTCTCTGCCCATCGCATAAAGCAGGCGGGATGCACTAATTTGTGCAGCCAATCCCGAAGCAAATACAGAGAATAATGCTCCAGCCAGGAAAAAGGAAAGGAAAAGATTTCCCCCGATTATTACAGCAATTTCTGGTGAAGCTCCTTCAATATCTTGGAAAATCGAAACGTCCGGGAACAAGGACTGCATAAAATACGTAACGATAAAGAAGAAGATTCCGCCTATGGATGCGACAAGAATAATCGCCTTTGGAATCGTCTTTTTCGGATTGATCGTATCTTCGGAAAGGGTAGTTATAGCATCGAATCCGATAAAAGATAAGGCGAGTAAAGCAGCTGCAACAAAAACTCCATTGATATCACTGACTGCCGGAATCAAATCAGGAACGGTCATAAAACTTTCCGGCCCAATAATAATGGAGCGGATTGTAAGGGCAATAAAGATGACCCCTATTAATACTTGGAAAAGCACCATAAGCAAGTTTACAGATGCAGCCAGCTTGACGCCAAATATATTCAGTATCGTGATTACAACAATTAAACCAACCACCCACGCCCATTCTGGAATATTAGGAAATCCAGAAGATAAGTAAATGCCGGCAAGGAGCGCGTTAATCATTGGCAATGCTAAATAAGCGATAAAGGAAACCCAGCCAACCATAATGCCCACATATGGATTAATTAAATTTTTCGTATACGTATAGACTGAACCGGCATTCGGATAAATGCGCACGAGTTTGCCATAACTTAGTGCAGTGAATAATATCGCAGTAAATACGACAATATATGCCGTCGGGACGAGTCCGGACGAGGCATCGGAGGCGATGCCAAAAGTATCAAAAACTGCAAAGGGCGACATATAGGCTAATCCTAGGGCAACAACGTGCCGCAATGAAAGCTTTCGTTCTATTTTATTCGTTTGGCTCATCAAATCTCTCCTTTAATAAAATGTTGTTTGGATTGTATAGGTGAAGTAAATTGATGTGGTGTTGCAGCTTCAGTTTTATAATTTAAAAGATTCCAACTTTTTTGTGCGCATGTCTTTAGTTTAAGTTAACCCACACGCTTTTTACTTCTGTATAATTCTCTAGGGCGTAGGAACCCATTTCCCTTCCGAATCCTGACTGCTTATAGCCCCCAAATGGAACTGCCGGGTCTGTTAAGTTGTAACAATTTACCCAAACCGTTCCAGCTTTTAGTTTGCGGGCAATATTGTGGGCATGTTTCACATTTTCTGTCCATACACCGGCAGCAAGTCCGTACTTGCTGTTATTTGCTCTTGTAATGACTTCATCAATCGATTTATATGGCATGGCAACAACGACAGGGCCAAATATTTCTTCTCTTGCTATCGTCATGTCATCATGGACATTAGTAAATACAGTCGGGGTAACAAAATATCCTTGCGGCAATGTTTTTCCGCCCGTTATGAGTGTTGCCCCTTCTTCAATCCCTTTTTCAATGTATGAGCAAACTCTGTTTTGCTGTTGTTTGGAAATTAGCGGTCCCATTTTCGTACTTTCGTCAAGCCCATTGCCAAGCTTAGTATTTACTGCATAGTCAACTAATCTTTCTACTACTTTTTCGTACAGATGGTCCGGAATATATACCCTTGATCCTGCACAACAGACTTGGCCTTGGTTTGCCATAATGCCGGAAAATACTCCTGGAATGGCCTTGTCCAAATCAGCATCAGGAAGAATGATGTTCGGCGATTTGCCGCCTAATTCGAGCGTTACCCGCTTCATTGTATTTGCAGCTTCTTTCATGATGGATTGCCCTACGGCGGTAGAACCGGTAAAGGCAATTTTGTCAATGCCAGGATGTCTGACGATTGCTTTTCCGGTTGTTTTTCCCGGACCGTTCACGATGTTAATGACCCCTTTTGGAAATCCTGCTTCCTGGATTAATTTTGCTAAATATAAGGCAGAGAGCGGAGTCTGTTCCGCCGGCTTCAGCACGATGGTACAGCCTGTAGCCAATGCCGGGGCTATTTTCCAAAGAGCCATTTGGATTGGGAAGTTCCATGGAATAATTTGTCCGACAACTCCAACTGGTTCGTGAAGTGTATAGTTAAAATAGGAATTGGAAACAGGGACGGTCTGTCCGGTCATTTTGTTCGTCCAGCCGGCAAAATAGCGCAGCTGTCCTATGGCGTTGGGTAAGTCCCCGTATCTCATTTCGTGGATAGGTTTTCCGTTATCTAAAGTATCCAGCTGAGCCAGCACTTCAAAGTCTCTCTCCATTAAATCTGCCAGTTTATGCATTAAAGCAGAACGGTCAGCTGCCGATAAAGAAGGCCATTCTCCTTCTTCAAAAGCTTTTCTTGCTGCTTGGACCGCAGCGTCAACATCCCTTTCGCTAGCTTCATATACCGTTGCAAGTACTTCTCCTGTTGCCGGATTATAAGTTTCAAAGGTTTTCCCATCCAATGATTTTTGAAATTCTCCGTCAATAAACAGTTCTTTAGGTCCTTTTAGAAAAGAAACTACTTTTTCATGCAAAGCATAAGGTAAAGTGTGCATAATCAGCCTCCTATAAAATCTTTTGGGAGGTGTAACTTACACCTCCAATAAGGGCAGTGATATAGGAATAGAGATTTTCTATATTTTGTTCGATAAAGCTTTTAAGGAATCGTCAATAATCGCAATGATTTTTTCTACTTCATCCTTCTCAATGATGAGCGGCGGAGCTACCGCAACGATATTCATTCCAGGCTCAAAATCAAATGGACGGATTAGCAGATTTCTTTGGAAACATTCATCAACTAAAGTGACCGCTGCCTTCACCGACTCTTCAAAAGGAATATTTTCTTCGGGCGAACGCATGAGGTCGAATCCTCCGAGCAGACCGACATTTCTTCCTTTCGTAAAGAATGAGTATTTTCCTTCCAAATATTCAAAACCTTGGCGCAACACTTCGCCCATCTCAACAGCATGTTGAACTAGGTTATCCCGTTCTAATATTTCGATGTTTTTCAGTCCGACAGCACAGGCTGTTGGATGTCCGCTGTACGTAAACCCATGCGGGAGCATGCCGTCATATTGGGCAATTGTATTGCCGATTTCGTCGGTCATTGCCACTCCTCCAAGCTGGGAGTAGCCGCTCGTAATTCCTTTAGCAAAGGTGATTAAGTCAGGTACAATGTTCCAATTGTCGGCGCCGAACATTTTGCCAGTTCGGCCAAAACCGCAAATCACTTCATCGAGAATGAGATGAATGTTGTTTTCAGAACAAAGTTTCCGTACCGCTTCCAAATATCCTTCCGGCGGAATATGGACACCTCCAGCCCCTTGAATAGGTTCCATGATGACTGCGGCGATATTTTCTGCTCCTTCTTTTTCAATAATGCTATGGATGGAGCCTTCATACTCTGGGTGATTTTTGTCTCCTTGTTCGCACTCGGTGAGATGGGGCTTCGCATTGACAATATTCGGATCAAGGGAACCGGAAAAATTGCGGTACACTTCAATTCCAGTTGCCCGCTGTGCTGCGACCGTCACACCGTGATAGCCTCTGCGCAGGGAAATGATTTTCTTTTTATTTTTGTATCCTTTTAATTCCCAGTAGAAACGGGATAATTTGAAGGCGGTATCGTTCGATTCGGATCCCCCGGAGGTAAAGAACACTGTGTTTAAGTCTCCTGGTGTTAATGATGCGACTTTTTTTGCCAGGCGGGCGGTCGATTCATTGGCATAGCCGTAAAAAGCGGAAGCATATGCAATGCTGGACATTTGTTCATAGGCAGCTTCTGCCAGCTCTTTGTTTCCATGTCCAAGATTCACGTTCCAGAGCATGGAAACACCGTCAATATATTCCTCGCCTTTTAAATCATAGAGGTAGATTCCTTTTCCTTCTTTAAAGACTAGCTTTGGCCCGTTGTCCCGATGGAACTTCGGATTAGTGGATGGATGAATATGGTGCAGCCGATCAATTTCAGAAAGTTCTTTTAATAGCGTCTCATTTGTTGTATTTTTCGTCATAAATCATTCACGCTCCTATTTGTTTTTTGCTTAAAGCTTTAGCTAAATCTAACACTACTTGAAGCAGAACATTTGCTCCCTTTTCGATATCGCTATCTAAGCTAAGTTCTTCTTCATTATGGCTAATGCCATTAATGCTCGGGATAAAAATCATCCCAGTTTCTGCAATGGATGCCATGTATTTTGCATCATGTCCCGGCCCGCTAAATAATTCCATAGAAGAGTAGTTCAGTTTGTCGGCAGCGTTTTTTATCGACTGTATGACTGCAGGTGAAAACTCTACCGTATCCGAATGCCAATCCGTTGTCATATCCATTTCTACATCATGAAGTAAAGCAATCGTGCTTAGCTGTTCTTTCATCCGTTCCAGGGCATACATTCGCAATTCATTATCTTCGTGACGAATATCAACGGAAAACTCCACTTCACCTGGAATTACATTTGTTACATTCGGTTTCACATATACTTTTCCGACGGTAGTTTTTAATCCGTCAATTTCCTTTGTCAGCTCGTTGATTTTTATGATCATTTTTGCGGCAGGCACAAGGGCATCTTTCCGGTGTTCCATTGGTGTAGGTCCGGCGTGATTGGTTTGTCCGATTACTTTTACCGTAACCCAGTTATTTCCTTGGATCCCTTTTACAATGCCGATAGTTTTGTTTTCTTTTTCCAAAATTGGGCCTTGTTCGATATGAAGTTCAATAAAATGTTTTACGTGCCGAATGCGATTTTTTTCTTCCCCTAAAAAGCCGATATTTTCCAGCGCCTCTTTAAAAGTGATACCGTTTTCATCTTTTCGGCTGTAAATGTAATCCTTCGTAAATTCATTCGCAAGACCGCCGGAAGCGAGCATAGGCGGTGTAAATCTAGCCCCTTCTTCATTTGTAAAATTAATGATTTCGATTGGGAGTTCGGTTTCGATCTGATTGTCATTTAACACCCTTACTACTTCTAATGCTGCAAGAACACCTAATACTCCATCGTATTTTCCGCCGCAGGGCTGTGTATCCAGGTGGGAGCCGAGTGCAATGGCTGGCCCGTCAGCATTTCGGCCTTCCCTGCGCCCGTAAATATTCCCGAAATCATCAATTCTTACTTCTAAGTTCGCTTCCTTTAACCATGTTATGAATTGTTCCCGCATTTTGCGGTCTTCTTCAGTAAGCGCGAGCCGGTGCAGTCCGCCATTTGCTGTGGCTCCGATGGCTGCACTGACGGCAATCGTTTCAAGCAGACGTTTCCGACTGATTTTTAATTGGTCCATATGTTTCCCCCTTCAAAAGTTAATAAGCAAAAATCATGCCAAAATTACTAGTAGGAATTTGGAGATGAATAATGATAATATTTAAAATATAAAATAGATTACGAATCATTATTGATTCAAATTTGAGTCGATTTCGAATCAATCGTCAGTTGCAAAGCAATTTCTTGCTCGTTTACGATGAGAGAAAGCGGGATGGAGGAAAAAGCATGAATTTAAAAATTAAAAATATGAACGAGAAGTATGCCATCGAAGTTTTGTGCTGGAAATACGAAAAACCGTATGACTTTTACAATACGGTTTTGACGAGCAGTGCGATTTTGGAATTAGTTACATACGATTATTATGTCGTTTTTCACAGCGATGAAATAATCGGTTATTTTTGTTTAGGTATACCTGCTCAGGTTCCTGAAGGAGAGAGTTTGGGAGTTTATAAAGAGGACTGTATCGATGTCGGAATTGGAATGAAGCCGGAGTGGACGGGAAAGGGGTATGGCTCTAAATTTTTCTCCCTTATTTTAAGCTTTGTAAAGGAAAAGCATGAAGAAAAGCCCATTCGTTTAACGGTGGCAACGTTTAATAAGCGAGCGATTCATTTGTATGAAAAGTTTGGTTTTACGGAAAAAGAAAGATTTATCCGCAAAGATGTGGAATATATGACGATGATCAAAAAAGCTGAGCAATAGGGACTTGAAACAGGGAAAATGAAAAAGAGCGGCATGATGCCGCTCTTTCTATAAGCTTATGAAATAAAAACGGAGAAGGTGGGATTTGAACCCACGCGGCGCGAAACACGCCCTAATGCATTTCGAGTGCATCCCCTTCAGCCGGACTTGGGTACTTCTCCAGAAAACAATAAATATTATAATCCAAAAAACTGGTTTTGTCCAGTACCTATTCGACAAAATTCGGGAAGTACCCCACACCAGCAAATTTCGCCAAGCTTCTGGAGCCGGCCCTTTTCTAGCGGGTATTTTTGTCCATATGGGCGAAGCCTAAATTCGTGTCAACTTCTCCGTATAATTTTTCTTGCGTTATATCTTCTCCTCTGAGCCAGCGGCGGAAATGAAATTCATACGGCTCCTGATCCCCGCCAAGGGCAAACCATGCTTTCCCTTCCTTCGGCAAATAACCAGACGTATGGATTGTTCCGGCCCAGCTTTTATATTGTTTCGCAAAAATGCCTTTATCTGTATCATTGAAAAACCGAAATGCTTCCAAGGCATCAGGTTTTGAACCGCTGTATTGCTGGATTGCGGTAAATCGTTCCATGGAGTCTTGCAAATAATGGCGATTTTCATGGGTCATTATTTCAAAATGATTCGTGCAAACAGCTGCTTTCCGAACCGTAACGTCCCTAGGGCTTGCTTCGATTACGCAAGTTTTTCCCGAAATATCCATCACAATATAGCTAAATGCCTGACGGTGGGGAATTTCCTGAAGCAAGTGCACGGCTTCATCGACCGTAGCACAAGTTTCTAATATAATCCGGCCGATCATGTGGCAGACAAATCCGTCCCCTAAATTTTTGCGGTGGACAAAATTATATCCCATCACTAGTCCTTTTTCATTCATTCCGTCCATCCGCCCGACGATCCGCGAAGACGGGCCAATAATAGCATACCCTTTATCTTTCGGCTGAAAAAAGGTATATCTGCCGTCATATGTCTTCGGATGAAAATCATAGTTGCGAATAAAATAACCTTCTCCTGCAAAAATGGAGCAGCCGCTTTTTACCGGTTCGACCCGATATCCTCCGTAGTCCCGCAGAATGGTTTCCATCGGCTGCTTTAGCGCATCCATTAAGCCGTTCAATTCCTCCCAGATGGATGGGGCATATTTTTTAAACTGAACTTTTGCTTCTTTTACATCAATTTCAAAACGCGGCCGTTTCCATTTCCACTGTTTATTTCTGTTTTCAATCGTCAAGGAATCCTTTAGTCTTAAACCTTGTTCATAGCCAAAATCGTAATGGTTTCCGCGAAATTGAATTATATCGCTGTAAATTTGTTTCATTCTCTCATCCTTTGCTCTGTCATCTATTATTAGTTTAGTATATCTCGGCCCGAAAGATAAATTTCTTGTTTTCCTTTACTTGTATATGAGTCAATTGTCATGTACGATTTTTTTAAATAGACATTCAAGGGGGATTTTTGTGAAAAAAGTAATTTGGCTGTTCACAATCAGCTTGCTTTTAGTCGCTTGCAGCGAGGGGAATAGTGACGAGGAAAATAACGGGATCAATGTGGAAAAAGGCAAGAATCAAGTAGAAATAACGCTGCCTGCTGATATCATCGAAGCGGAAGAGAAAGATATGGATGAAATAATTGCTGATGCAGAAGAAAACGGAATCGATGAAGTTGTAAAAAATCAGGACGGGTCATTGACTTATAAAATGCCAAAAGAGAAGCATGAAGAAATGATGGAGCAGCTGGAGGAGCAAATCAAAAATATCATGGAGACAATACGCGGAGAAAAATATCCATCAATTCAAAAAGCAGAAACGGATGAATCTTTTACGGAGTTTACGGTGAAAGTAGATAAAGGCAGCTTTGAAAACAGTTTGGACGGCCTTTCTGTTGTCCAGCTCGGCATGGGCGGAGTCTATTATCAATTATTTAACGGAACAAAGCTGGAGGAAATCGAAGTAAAAGTATTTATCGAAAATAATGAAACAAATGAAGTAATCGATATATTCGTTTTCCCAAAAGTTTTAATGGAAACAGAAAACAGGAAATAAAAAATTTGCTCAATTACATAACGATCTCCAGTTTTGCGGCAAAAAGGCTGTACCAATAAAAAAGAAGCTCTAAATCCTTTGAAATCAAGGGTTTAGAGCTTCTCTGTTTTAGTGCTGGTAAGAGGACTCGAACCTCCGACCCCTTCATTACGAGTGAAGTGCACTACCAACTGTGCTATACCAGCATAATGTTTACATAAAAAATAATAAACCATTTTTTCGATTTATTCAAGGGGTATAATCGATATAAAAATTTTTCGGAAATACAGAAATAATAGGGAAAATAGATTGAAAATAAAAGAAAAATCATAAAAGCAACCGGCAGTTAATATACTTTAAAAAACATACAAGAAAGATTGCTAGAACAGAAGAATATGAGGAGGTTTTATTTTGTTGAAAAACAAAAAATGGAAGATTAGCATTGGTATTTTCTTTATGATGATGGCAAGCATATTGGCTGCCTGCGGGTCATCCAGCTCCGGAGACGGTGAACTGGAAGATAAATATACCGTCGTTACGGATACGTCCTTCGTTCCTTTTGAGTTTATGGAAGACGGAGAGTATGTAGGTTTTGACATCGATTTAATAAATGCTGTTGCAGAGGAAGCGGGATTTGAAATCGAGCTGGAAACGACGAATTTCGACGGAATTATTCCTGGCCTGCAAACGGGGCAATTTGATATCGCTATTGCCGGAATAAGCATTACAGAAGAGAGGAAGGAAAAAATTGATTACAGTGATCCATACTACGAATCCGGATTGGCCATCGGAGTAAGAAGCGATAATACAGATATTAACGGGATTGAAGATTTGGCAGGAAAAACGATTGCTACCCGGCTCGGATCCACTAGTGCGGCCTATATTAAGGAAAATATAGAAGGTGCAACACCAAACGAGTATGACCAGCTGGATCAGGCGTATATGGCAGTTGAAAACGGCAGTGCCGATGCAATTCTCTATGATGCTCCGAATGTCCATTATTATATCAATACGACAGGTGACGGAACATTGAAGGTAGTCGGTGATTTATACCAGGCAGAAGATTACGGCATAGCCATTACAAAGGGAAATGAGGCGTTGGTGGAAGCGATTAACGAAGCGTTGGCAACGTTAAGAGAAAATGGAACCTATGATGAAATATATGAAAAATGGTTTGGCACGACACCGGAGTAATTTAAAAAAATTCTAGCAGCAAAGGCTTATCCCCATGACAGATAAGCCTTTGTTTTCTTTACGAGGTGAAAGTATGATTGGTAGATTTGACTGGCTTGGTGTCATTGATTTTTTTCCCCAATTAGGAATCGGGCTTTGCTATACATTGCTTATCTCTGTCGTCGGCTTGCTGATTGGATTTGTTCTCGGTGCGATTTTTGGCTTAGGAAGATTGTCGAAAAATAAATTATTCTATAGCATTGCGAGCGTGTATGTAGAGGTCATTCGCGGAACTCCGCTGTTAGTACAAGCCATCTGGGTCTTTTTTGCTCTGCCGTTAATTATTGAGTACAATTTGGCTTCTATTTCGGCTGGAATTATTGTTATTTCCGTTAACTCAGGAGCGTATATTGCGGAAATTGTCCGCGGAGCAGTCCAATCCATCGAAAAGGGGCAAATGGAAGCTGGCCGTTCATTAGGACTGACCCATAACCAGGCAATGCGCTATATTATTTGGCCCCAGGCTTTTAAGCGAATGATTCCGCCGTTAGGAAATCAATTTATTATCAGCATTAAAGATACTTCACTCCTTTCTGTTATTCTCGTGCCTGAACTCATGTTTCAAGGAAGATTAGTAGCTTCTAATTATTTCAATGCGGTGGAAATTTACACGACAGTGGCCATGTTTTATTTAGCCATTACTTTAACGTTATCTTTCGTGTTGCGATATGTAGAAAGAAGGTTGAATATTCAATGATAAAAGTGCGGCAACTATACAAAAAATTTGGCGACAATGAAGTGTTGCGGGGAATTGATTGTGAAATGAAAGAAAAGGAAGTTGTCTGTGTTATCGGACCGAGCGGCTCCGGCA
Organism: Compostibacillus humi; assembly: GCF_014637175.1. Classification (GTDB taxonomy): domain Bacteria; phylum Bacillota; class Bacilli; order Bacillales; family Amphibacillaceae; genus Oceanobacillus; species Oceanobacillus humi. Next base: position 60,573 of record NZ_BMEV01000010.1, read on the forward strand.
AAAGCACCTTCCTGCGCTGCTTAAATTTGCTGGAAACGATTACAAGCGGAGAAGTTATCATTGACGGCGAGAATATTATGAATCCGAACATAGACATAAATAAAATTCGTACAGAAGTAGGAATGGTATTTCAGCAATTTAATTTGTTTCCCCATAAAAATGTCATGGAAAATATTATCCTTGCTCCAATGAAAGTGAGAAAACTCAGCAGGGAAGAGGCGATAGCGCGCGGGGAAAAACTATTGGAAAAAGTCGGCCTTTCCGACAAAGGCAGGAGCTATCCGCAGCAGCTTTCCGGGGGACAGCAGCAGCGGGTTGCGATTGCCCGTGCGCTTGCGATGGAACCGAAACTGATGTTATTCGACGAGCCGACATCGGCGCTGGATCCGGAACTCGTCGGCGAGGTGCTTGCCGTCATGAAGCAATTGGCAGAGGAAGGAATGACGATGATTGTCGTCACCCATGAAATGGGATTTGCCAGGGAAGTAGCCGATCGGGTGCTGTTTATGGATCATGGACTTATCGTGGAGGAAGGTACACCAGAACAAATATTTACCAGCCCCCGGTCGGAGCGGACGAAAGAGTTTTTGAACAAAGTATTGTAATGTTGCTTTCCTTTAAGGCATGAAAACCGCTTGGCTTGAAAGCCAGGCGGTTAATCTTTTAAAATGAATATTTCTTTTTTTCCCCATTGCGGAATTCTATTTCTACGTTTATTCGTTCTGCTTCATTTGTTAAGTGAAAAGCAGAAAAAATTCTTTCTTTCACTTCAGCATCCGAACTATTTTCCTCTAATTGCAGCTGAGAGAAAATGTCATTCAGTTCCTCCATTGCTTCCTCTCCTGTTAAATGGATACCGAGGAGCATGTTTTTATAAAGGGCTTTTTTGCGGTATGGTCCGTCTTTATATTCGGCAATTATTTTTTCATTTTCCACATCTGCTTCCAATTTAAAGTAGGAGAAGGGATAGTCCTCGGAAATTTGTACATTCGTTCCTTGATGATAATCAGGGGCCGGCAGCCGGGGGGAATCAGAAATAGCCGAACCCATATTACAGCCGCCAATCAAAAGAATCAATAGAAGTGCAGAAGAAAATTGGTGACGCTTATCCAAGGTGAACCACTCCATCACTGCAATTTTTGTAATTAGTAATATTGCCAAAAAGGGAGTGAGATAAACCCATTTGTGAAAAACCTTGCTAAAGAATTATTACAACAACTAATTAAGATTTAATGCAATTTTAAAAGTTACGAAATGCATTTATTAATTTTCTATATTATACTGTTACAAGATTGACTAGATTGTTAGAATCATACTTTCATAGAATAGGTGTTTTCAATGAAACGAATCATTTATGTTCTAATGCTCAGCATGTTCGCTATGCTTATCCATGCCTCCTGGACGGCAGCTGAGGAAGGACTAAATATAGAAAGTGAAGCTGCTGTTTTATTGGAAGGAAATTCCGGACAAGTCCTTTACCAGAAAAACGGAGATCAACAGATGTACCCGGCCAGTCTGACAAAAATAGCCACAGCCATTTTTGTCATCGAAAACTTCAATTTAGAAGATACGGTAACAGTTAGCGAAGAAGCGGTTGAAACAATTGGAACGAAGGTATATTTAGAGGCAGGGGAACAAGTTTCCTTAAAAAAACTCGTGCAAGGAATGCTCATTAATTCAGGGAATGATGCAGCGGCAGCGATTGCAGAGCATGTGAGCGGAAGTATAAAAAACTTTTCCGTCGAATTGAATAAATACTTAAAAGGTACAGTCGGAGTGGAAAATACCCATTTTACGAATCCCCACGGCTTATTCGACGAAGAGCATTATACGACTGCCATCGATTTAGCAAAAATTACCCAATATGCCCTTCAAAATGATACGTTTAAAGAAATTTTCGGGACGAAGCAATTGGAATGGGATGGGAAAAGCTGGGATACAACGCTGCTCACCCATCATTTAATGTTAAAAGGGGAAATTCCCTACGAGGAAGTAACCGGCGGGAAAACAGGATTTGTCAATGAATCAGGCTATACCCTTGCTACTTCCGCAGAAAATGAAGCAGTAGATTTAATCGTGATTACATTAAATGGAAATAACGAATATGTCGCATATGAAGATACCGGAGCGCTGCTCGACTATGGATTAAACGGATTTTTTAATCAGACGATTCAACAAGGGACAGAGTATATTACAGAAGAGAAAAAATATACATTGCCGGAAGATGTTGTCTACACGGTACAAAAGGATCAATCTGTAACGAAAAAAGTGAATGACGAAGGGATGCTGCAAATTGTAAACGAGGAAGGGACAAGCATTACGTCTGCTGCTTTGAAACCGGTTGAGGAACAAAGTGAGAAGAATCCTGTTTCCAATGAAAAGCGTTCTCATACCGACATTTCACCTTTTTACAATGCCGTTGCCTTTCTTTCCGTATTTTTCATATTTATGATCCTCGCTATCGTTTACTTAAAAAAGAAAAGCCATATCCATTCATAAGTGAGCGCATGTCACGAAAAACCTCCTTCAATCATAGGATGTGAAGGAGGTTTTTCTCTTTTATCTTTATCGTCAGGAGGGCAATAGGATGTATCCATACTTTCATCTTCGGTCGTATACTGCACCCCAGCCAATGTTTGTCCCGACGCCATTCGTTTACTACCCGCATCCTTTTGATGCAATGAGACAGCAAGGGATACGGGGGATAGCTACGTGGACCGATGGCGGGGAAACGACAAAATGCGGCATCCCATGGTCGGATCAGGAATATATGACGGCAGCAGTAGGTGAAAATTCGCCGTTTCGATGTGGGCAAATGTTAAAAATCCGCAACATGTCTGCACCTTATGGGCGGGAAATTATTGTGAAAGTAGTTGATGAAGTTCCTGGTTACCAGGATAATGAAATTAATCTGCACCGAAGAGCATTTCAGGCGCTGGGAGTAAATCCGAATATTGGCAGACTAAACATTGAAATTTTCCCATCCCCCCAATTAGAAGAGGAAAAGTGGGGAAAATATTTATTGGAGGTTACGCAAGCTGCATATCCTGGCTATCAAGTAACTGACTATAAAACGGTAAGAAAGTCGCGTATTTCTGATCAGCAAATTAGAGAAACATATGAATTTCAATTGCAATCTCCACAGGAAACGATTACTGTTCAAGGTAACGTTATCTATAATCCGAATACAGACCGAATCGTTTCCTTTGATATTAAGGAAATGTAGCTTCTTGGAGAATTTCTCCAAGTTTTTTCAAATAAAAGAGGTACAAGTTGCATTGAATTACGTTTTCATTGTTTAGATTTGTTAATGCGGAGGGATAGGATTCATAGATTTATAATTCACATTGTTTGTTACCTATCTCTATGTTGTGTAACATAAAATTTGTAACAGATAGATCAGGCAAGGGATTACGGATGGAAAGTAGGAAGTTTTATGTCAGGGAACGAAGGACTGGAAGCGCCTGGAAATATCCGCAAAGGGCCAATTATGCTCGTTTTTATATCCGGGGCATTTGTAGCGATACTAAACCAGACGTTATTAGGCACGGCACTGCCCCATATTATGGCCGACTTAGCTGTGGATGAAAGCACGGTTCAATGGCTGCAGTCCGCCTTTATGCTTGTGAATGGGATTATGATTCCTATTACAGCTTTTTTAATGGATAAATTTACGAATCGGGAATTGTTTATTAGTGCGATGGGGCTTTTTGCGCTTGGAACGCTCCTTGCCGCCATTGCTCCGGAATTTTCGGTTTTATTGCTTGGCAGAATTCTCCAGGCAGCTGGTGCGGGAATTATGATGCCACTTACCCAGACGATTATGCTGCTGATTTTCCCTGTTGAACGGAGGGGAACGGTCATGGGGATGTTTGGGCTCATCATTGCCTTTGCACCAGCGATTGGACCGACCTTATCCGGCTACATCGTGGAACATTTTCCGTGGAGAACTTTGTTTTATATGATTCTGCCAATCGCTATCATTGATATTCTTCTAGCATATTTTATGCTAAAAAATGTGACAGAGAAGAAAAATCCGCAAATAGACGCACTCTCTATCATTTTATCTACTTTCGGCTTCGGCGGATTTTTATACGGATTTAGTGTTGCTGGCAATTCCGGATGGACAAGTATACAAGTTATCCTTTCTCTCGTCGTCGGTACGATAACCTTGTTCTGGTTTATTATGAGACAGCTGAATTTGGAGACGCCGATATTGGAAATGCGGGTGTTTCGCTATAAAATGTTTACCCTTTCTACCGCCATCGGGATGTCAACCTTTATGGCGATGATTGGTGCCGCCATTATTTTGCCTTTATATATGCAAAATATGCTCGGTTTTTCTGCTTTTGAATCGGGACTGGCCCTGCTTCCCGGTGCCGTTGTCCAAGGATTGATGAACCCGTTTACCGGCAGATTATTTGATAAATACGGGGCAAGGTGGCTCTCCATATCCGGGTTAGGGATGATTACGGTCACGACATTTCTTCTATCGATGTTGACGGAAGATACTTCTATTCATTATATTGCAATCATGCACGCGTTGCGCATGCTTGGAATCGCCATGGCCATGATGCCGGTGACAACTGCAGGATTAAACGTGCTGCCCCTTCATTTAATTTCCCACGGAACAGCGGTAAACAATACGTTTCGCCAAGTAGCCGGCGCCATTGGGACTGCACTTCCGATAACAATAATGACAACGGCTTCCATCCCGGAACAGGGAGTTGCCGGGGAAATTCATGGCGTAAACGTTTCTTTTTTCATCTCCGGCATCATTTCCCTTATCGGTTTCGTTCTTGCTCTGTTTATCCGCGATCGTGACGAAAAGCCGATGCCGCTAAAAGGAAATTAAAAAGAAACGCTTGATTCGGAGGTGTTATCCGCCGACTCAAGCGTTTTGTTTTTATTTGAATTTATGGAAAGCCCCGTGCATAACCGGGCCGACATATTCATTCAGTTTCCAGCCATGCTTAATGGCAGCCGTGACAAAGGCTTTCGCATCGTTCACTGCATCTTTTGCCGTCTTTCCTAATGCCAAGTTTGCAGTAATAGCTGCAGCAAAGGTACATCCTGCTCCATGGTTATACGTTGTATCGATTTTCTCTGCCTCTAAAATCGTAAATTCTTTTCCATCATAAAACAGGTCGATTGCTGTTTCATTGCCAAAATTTCTGCCGCCTTTGATGACGACATTTTTCGCGCCGTATTCATGGATTTTCCCTGCGGCTTCCTTCATTTCTTCCAGCGAAGTAATCGGGCCGGTTTGGGCGAGCTGTCCTGCTTCAAATAAATTTGGCGTTGTGACGAGCGCTCGCGGCAATAAAAATTCCCGCATTGCCTCCGTATTTTCCGGCTGTAGCACTTCATCTTCTCCCTTGCATACCATGACCGGATCGAGAACATACCTGTCCATTTTTGCTTCGTCCAGTTTTTTTGCTGCCAATTCAATAATATCGGTTGTAGCAAGCATGCCTGATTTAACTGCATCGACACCGACGGAAAGAGCTGTCTCCAATTGCCGCTCTACTAAATCGGTATCGATTGGCTGTACCCGGTGGTGCCAGCCTTCCGGATCCATTGTCACAATGCATGTTAATGCGGTCATTCCATAGACATCATGTTCTTGGAACGTTTTAAGGTCTGCCGCAATACCAGCACCGCCGCTCGTATCCGAACCTGCTATCGTTAATGTTTTTTTCATAGCCATGGCAAATCCTCCTAATAGTATCTGTAATATGACGACGAACCGGCTGATGTCAGTTATAAATTGTCCGTGCGTAAGCAAATTCTATTCATAGAAGTTTGCTTGATAAAAATATATACCCATTTTTACGATGTGTAAAGCAGACGATTTTTCCTAATATATAATCATCCGCTTAAAATATGGTACAATACATATAGGAATACTAAGGATTGGAGGGAATATGATGGACGTTTTTCAAGCGATTAAAGAGAGAAGGGAAATTACAAGTTTTTTAGATAAACCGATTGAAAAAGAGGTGCTGGACAAAGTAATTGATGCAGGATATTTTGCGCCAACGGGCAATAATTTGCCGTCAAAAGATCTAATCGCTGTAACAAACCGGGATTCGCTTGATGTGCTGGCAAATACGACGCCATATACGAAATGGCTGAAAGAAGCTCAGGCAGCCATAGTCGTCACCGGCAGACCAGATATCAGCAAATATTGGCTTCAGGATGCTTCCATTGCCTGTGCCTTTATTTGGCTGGAAGCAGTAGAGGTTGGATTGGGCAGTGCTTTCGGAGCTGTATATCATTCTGAGGATCAGAAGGAATCGGAAAAACGCGAGTCTCACGTACGAAATGTATTATCGATTCCAGATGACCGGCGGATTGTTGCTGTTTTAGGGTTAGGATATCCGAGCAAATCGCCGAAACCGAAAAAACATAACCCGCGGGAAAAAATCGTATCTTACGAAAAATTTGGCGAACAGTAAATGCTGTTCGCCTGTAGTTTATCCCGTCCATATGCTTATGGCGAGCAATAATCCGAAACTCCAATGATGCTTTGCTGCCCAGCCCATCGACTGCATATTTTCTGCATTGCTTGCCTCTTGACGAAAACATCCTCTTAATTTAAATGCTGCAGGAATGGCTAAAAAACTAATTAAAGAAGTGATTGGCAATATTTGAAGAAAGACTTCGAATAAAACGAGCGCATAAATTGCTGTTAAAATGACCGATAGCAATAGTTTCGCCTTTTGTTTTCCAAGGCGCATCGCCAATGTTTTGCGGAAACCAGCGTCTTTTTTTATATCCCGAATATTATTCGTTAAAATCATCGTGGCAATCAGCAATGCATAAACAGCTGCGACTGCCAGGATGAAACTGTTGATTGTCTGTCCTTGGGTAATGTAACCGAGAATTGTCGTAACAAATCCTAAAAAGATGCTGGCGACCACTTCCCCTAATCCTAATGAGGAAAAAGAATGTTTTCCAGCGGAGTATAAAAAGCCGGAAATAATGCCGGCCGAACCGATAAGGGCAACGGTCCAGCTTGTTTCTAAGGAAATCCAAAATCCTAATATAACAGATAAAATGATTGCGGTTGCAGCCGCATATGAAAGCTGATGATGGGCTGGTTTCCGGTAATCCCTTTCGTTTTCAATCGTTTTCCATCTGTCCCGGTCTTGACCATGCTTAAAATCAAAGTAATCATTGAATAAATTAGCAGCTCAACTTTCGCACGCTTAAAATTGCTCTAAACCCTTGATATATTTGAATGCAGACTAAGTTGATCATGCCGCATTTGCCTTTATTTCATCGTTACTACGAAAAGCCTTCTTT
>NZ_BMEV01000011.1 GCF_014637175.1 Compostibacillus humi
GCTAAAGAGCATATCCGCTAGATATGAAATTTTGCGTCATACATAATCTGGAACCGCCGTATACGGAACCGTACGTACGGTGGTGTGAGAGGGACGGAGGTTAGTCACCTCCCCCTATCTCAATTAGTGCCCGGCGCCGGTCGCAACCAATATGTTCTATGACATTTTTCTTGATGCAGCGAAGGTCAGTTGTCCGCCGCGCATTTCGTAGATGGTGTCACAGTATTTCAGGAGCTGTTTGTCATAGGTAACCATAATTGCTGCTTTATTTCTCTGTTTTCCCCCTTTGGCGATGAGTTCTGCGGCGTTAAAGGCATTCGATTCGCAAGCCGAAATGACATCCGGGTCGTTCATAAAAGCGAGCGGATACTCTAGCAAATGCAGCAAACATTAATCTATAGTATAATAACTTTCGAATAATCGGCAAAATACAAATTTTTCGTTTTAGCAAAAGGGGTGTGGGAGATGGCTTTATTTCAAAAAGTACTTATCGCCAATCGGGGAGAAATTGCCAGACGTGTAATCCGGACGTGCAAACGGCTCGGAATTGAAACGGTAAGCATATATTCCGACGCGGATCAGTTTGCTCCATATGTGAAGGAAGCGACAGAAAGTGTACATATTGGCGAAAGTCCGGCTCGAAAAAGTTACTTAGATATGGAAAAAGTGATAGATGCTGCAAAGAAGACAGGTGCCGATGCCATTCATCCGGGATACGGCTTTTTGGCGGAAAATCCGGAGTTTGTTTCCCGTTGTGAAGAAGAAGGAATCGTTTTTATCGGTCCCAAAGCTGATGTCATTCGGCTGATGGGCAGCAAGCTGGAAGCAAGAAAACAAATGGGAGAGGCGGGAGTGCCAATCGTTCCCGGTTCGGCAAAAATTTCCTCCTTAGAAGAAGCGCTAAAAGAAGCCGAATCAATCGGATATCCGCTGATGGTGAAGGCAAGTGCCGGCGGCGGGGGAATCGGCATGAAATTGGTCCATAATGAGGAGGAACTAAAAAAAGCCTACGAAATGACGATTAAGCAAGCCGGTTCTTTCTTTGGCGACGAAACGCTATTTTTGGAAAAATATATTGCAAATCCAAGGCATATTGAAGTCCAAGTGGCAAGAGATCGTTACGGGAATAGCGTTCATCTTTTTGAAAGGGAATGTTCCGTGCAGCGCCGGCATCAAAAAGTAATCGAAGAAAGCCCGTCGCCGTTTTTAGACGAGAAAACCCGACAAAGATTATTTTCTGCCGCCCTTTCTGGAGCGGACAAGCTCGGATACACAAATGTAGGAACGATGGAATTTATTTTTGATGAGAACAAAAACTTTTATTTTTTGGAAATGAATACCCGCCTCCAGGTAGAGCATCCGGTTACGGAAGAAATTACCGGGCTTGATCTTGTGGAATGGCAGCTGCGGATTGCGGCAGGGGAAGAACTGCCTGGAAGACAAGAAGAAATCGGACAGTCCGGACACGCAATCGAGGTCCGTTTATATGCAGAAGATCCGAATACTTTTTTCCCGTCTCCGGGGAAAATTACGAAACTTTCATTGCCTGAATGGAAGGTCCGATTGGAAATCGGGGTGGAAGAGGGAGCAGACGTTACCCCTTTTTACGACCCGATGATCGGAAAGATAATCGTTCATCAATCATCCCGGGATAAGGCAATTGAAGGGATGCTGGACGCGCTGAAAGATACAGAAATAGAAGGAATCAAAACGAATGTGCCGCTGTTAATGCAGGTTATGGAAAATGCTGACTTCCGGTCCGGAAATTATACGACAACTTTTTTGCAGGACCTGTTCGCCGCTGCTAAAGGAAAGTAATGTAAAAAAGCCTCTTTTCAAGTGAAAGAGGCTTTTCATGTGGCAATCAGCAAATTCTACAAGTCTTGTAAAGTGCCTGACACCAGTTTATTTGGATTGAGGATGTTTTTCGGATCCAGCACTTGTTTAATTTTTTCCATCACTTGAAGGGCATCACCGTGTTCCTGCTTTTGATATTTCTGTTTGCCGATGCCGACACCGTGTTCTCCAGTGCAGGTCCCGCCCCGTTTTAGCGCGTATTGGACAATTTCTTCATTAAGCTGGTTCGTCTTTTCCATTTCGACCGGATCATCCGGTTTAATCATGAGCAATACGTGATAGTTCCCGTCTCCGACATGACCGACAATGCCTCCCGGCAAGTCGAGCCTCGTTAAAGCTTCCCTCGCATGACGAATTGCTCCCGCAAGTTCGGTAATCGGCAGGCAAACATCGGTTACCATTAATTTTCGGCCCGGATGGCCGTGAATATAAGCGTAAGCCAAGTTATGGCGGGCATCCCACAGTTTATTTCTTTCTGCCGTTTCCGTTTCAAAATGAATTTCACTGCATTGAAAGTCTTGGACAATTTCCCGCATGAAGCTAACATCTTGTTTCAGCCCTTGTTCGTTGCCGTGAAATTCCAAAAATAAGGTCGGCTTCACCGGATAGTTTGTCTTGCTATGTTTGTTCACCTGCTCGATGGAAGGTTCGTCGACAAGCTCTATTCTTGCAATCGGAATTCCTGCCTGAAGGATTGCTACAACCGCTTCAACCGCATCATCAATCGTTTCAAAACAGGCCCTTGCAGCTGTAATATGTTCAGGAATTCCGTATACTCTCAAGGTGATTTCCGTAAAACAGCCGAGGGTTCCTTCCGAGCCGATAAACAGGCCGTTTAAATGGAGGCCGGAGGAAGATTTCGCCGCTAAACTTCCGGTATGTATAATGGACCCGTCGGCAAGGACGACTTCCATATCCCGCACATTATCCCGCATAATGCCATATTTTACCGACATGGTGCCGCTCGCATTGGTGGCTGCCATCCCGCCAATGGTAGCATTTGCGCCAGGGTCTACGGGGAAAAATAACCCGTATTTTTTTAATTCCGCATTTAGTTCTTCCCTTGTAATACCAGGCTGTACGGTAACGAGAAAATCTTTCTCCCGTATCTCTACAATTTGCTTCATTAAAGAGAAATCCATCGATATTCCGTGGTCATAAGGGATAACATGACCCTCCAAACTGGAGCCTAATCCGAAGGGGACAACGGGAACTTCGTATTGATTGGCAATTTTCATGATCTCGCTTACTTCCTTTGTCGTTTTTGGAAAAACGACAACATCCGGATTGCTCGGTGTATGGTACGATTCATCTTTACTGTGCTGTTCGATTACGGTTTCGTTCGTGCTTATCCGGTCTGCATCAATTCTTTCTTTTAACTCCTCAATCATACCGTGAATAGCTGTATTCATCTTTTCTAATTCCCCCCATCAGTTTCCATATTAATGTCAGTATAGCGCGATTATTTAGGGAAGTCTATACAAAAAAATCTGCGGATCTGTAATCCGCAGAATCATCTTTTAGGTACACACTCAAGAATAAAAGTCGTTCAGTTTTTCCAGCTCTTCCTCTACAGCAGCTTTAATTTTTCTGATGCATTCTTCAGCCGTTTTTCCAAAAATGCGCCTGCCATTTACCATTGCATAAGGACCCATGGCACACATGCCGCAAAAATTCATACAATCATAGCTCATTACAGCAACGTCATTGCGCTGAAACACTTCTTCCAGTTCTGCCGCCGAAAGAATGTTGTAATCACATACTTCAACAATGACAATTCCCATATATACACTTCCTGCTCATCGGATGGAATGATTTTTTTCCGTTTTTTTGTTCGTATGCCATTGGACAGCCTTCCTTTGTTTTTTATTGATTATACTAGAAGATGAAGGGAAAGTGCTAATGCAATGCATCCATAAAAAAGCTGCCTTCCTGTTGCAGCAAGGAGGCAGCCATCCAGCATGATCAGTTTTCCAAAGCATAAATTTTCGGTATTTCATCATGTTTCATCGGTTTGCTAAAGTAAAACCCTTGCCCTTCATGGCATTTTTGCTGTTTTAAATATTCGAGATGCTCTTTCGTTTCGATTCCTTCTGCGACAACCCGATAACGCAAGTTTTTGCTCATGCTGATAATCGTATTAACGATTATTTTTCCGTCCCTATCCAAATCATTAATAAAGGATTTATCTATCTTCAGCGTGTCAATCGGCAATTTCTTCAAGTAGCTTAAGGAGGAATATCCTGTTCCAAAATCGTCGATGGATATTTTTACTCCTAATTGCTGCAATTGCTTCAGCAATTGGACAGCATTTTCGATTTCAATAATTGTTCCTTCGGTAATTTCCAATTCCAGATAGGATGCATCAAGTTCCGTTTCATTTAAAATTTTTTGCAAGTCTTGAACAAAATTCGGATCTTTCAGCTGGACAGGTGCAACATTGACGGACACTTTTTCTAAAAATATTCCTTTGGTTTGCCAAAGCTTCATTTGGTTGCAGACGGTCCATAAAATCCATCTGCCAACTTGAACAATTTGTCCGGTCCTTTCTAAAATGGGGATAAATTCTCCCGGAGAAATATGTCCTAACTCCGGATGATGCCATCGCAATAGCGATTCGACACCAATCATTTGGTTGTTTCTCAAATTGACGATGGGCTGGTATACGATGTAAAACTCATCGTTTTTTAAAGCATGATTCACGTTCTGTTCAATTAGGAAGGAACGCTCCATTTCGATATTTTGGTAGGGAGTGCTGAAATGATAGCCATTTCCTCCTTTTTTCTTCGTATGGTACATGGCGATATCAGCTTTGCGAATTAATGAATCGATAAAATGCTTCCCGTTTAATATCGTGCTGCCAAATGTTTCGTGGCAGATACCGATGCTTGCCGTAATCGTAATTTCTTTATCTTCTACGTTGAATGGCGCTCGTATGGATTGAAGCAGGTTTTCGGCTATCTGTTCTGCTTCTTCTTCCTGATCGTTATTGGCTAAAATAATAATAAATTCATCTCCGCCCTGCCTGGAGGCAAAATCGGTTTTTCTTAAATTTTTCCGGATTCGGGCAGCGATTTCCTGCAACACCCGGTCGCCGATATAATGCCCGAAATTGTCATTAATGGCGACAAAATGATCAATGTCAAGAAATAAAACAGTAAAGGATTTCCCTGCCGCTTTTAAATGGACGTGCCGCTCTACCCATTTGCTTAATTGGTTGCGATTTGGCAGTTTTGTTAAAGAGTCAAAGTAGGCCATCGATTCAATATATTCTTCATATTTTTTTCGCGTCGTAATATCATGGCGGATGGAAATATATTGATAAGGTTCCCCATGTTCGTCAAGAAAGGGAACGATCGTCGTATCTACCCAATAATGGCTGCCGTCCTTTGCTTTGTTTTTAATTTCTCCACGCCACACTTTGCCAGATTGAATCGTATTCCACAAGTTGCGAAAAAAGGATTTTGGATGATATCCTGAATTGACTAAACTTTGTTTCTTGCCAATGAGCTCTTCCCGGCTATAGCCGGATATTTCACAAAACTTATCATTGGCAAATTGAATTACGCCATCTTTATCGGTAATGGAAACAATCGTTGATACATTAAGGGCAAATTCAATATCCCGAAGCTTTTTTAACGTCTCATCCAGCTGTGCTGACTTTGTCATTTTTATCTCTCCAATAAATTCTGCTTCCCTTTTTAACGCTATTATACATTTTTTGACAAAATTTTTAAACGGTAATTTAGTACTAACGATTTACGCAAAATGGCCGCCGATCTTTTTGCTTCGGTCCAGGGAGATGCCGGCATCGGTATAGCTGGATGCCCGCAAAATGGCTGTGGAGCCATGTTTATCCCGAATGGCATCCATGACATAGCCAATATTCGTTTTTTTTATCCGGTCTTCAAACAGTTCCAGCTGGGTTTCGCCAACGTCATGCAGATTGGTCAAAGTAACGTAAACGCGGCGAATGTCGCTTTTTCCGTCGTAATGTTCGTGAAATAGCCGCATGCATACATCGTATACATCCATCGTAACGTTTGTCGGCAAATCGATGGAGCGGGAACGGGAAAATCCTCCTCCGGTTTCTTTGGAGTAGCCAATTCCGAGATGGATTGTTCGTCCGGCTTTTCGGGCGGTACGGGCCCGGCGGCAAACTTCTTCACAAAGGTCAAGAATGCAGACAGCTACTTCCTCCTTTGTATAATCCCGAAGGAGGGAGATCCCGTGTCCGAATCCTTTCTGTTCGGTTTTCGTAAAGTTGCCGTATACTGGACTTAAATCAATGCCCCATGCGTGCCAATACATTTGCTCTCCCATCACTCCAAACCGTTTTTTCAGCTGTCCTAAGTCATAGTTGGCCAGCTGGCCGAGGGTGACGATGCCCATCCGATTCAAGTGGCGTTTCAGTCTGCTGCCGATTCCCCAAATAGCTTCTACCGGGAAAGGCCAAAGCTTTTCTTTTACATCTTCATATTTGCACTCGGCAATTCCCGTTTTTTTTCCGTGCAAATCCATGACGACTTTGGCGAGAAATTTATTGTCGCCAATACCGATGGAGGCCGTGATGCCAAAACAATCCAAAATATCTTGTTTTATTTTTTTCGCTATTTCAAACCGGTTTCCAAAAATTTTTTGCAGCCCATCCACAGTGACCCAAACTTCATCGACAGAGTATGGATGGATTGCTTCTTTTGGAGCGTATTGGAGTAGGAGTTTTGTTATTTCAATCGAGACTTGCAGATAATCCGCCATATGAGCCGGAACGATGCGGATGTTCGGATCTTTTGGCAGCTCAAAAAAACGGCTTACATTGCTGATTCCGTATTTTTTCTTTAATGCTGGCGATGCAGCCAAGACAATGCTGCCGGAACGGTTTGGATCGCCTACAACGGCAACCATTGCCTTCATTGGATCGAGTCCCAGCTTTACTGCTTCGATACTGGCGTAAAAAGAACGCATATCGATGCAAAGCACGTCGTGGCGCGGATAAAGGGAATAGTCCATGTTGTTCACCCCTTAAACAGAACATTTGTTCCTATTATATGGAGTTTCAGACAAAATATCAATGGAGGCTATTTCCAATTGTGCTGGAAAGGGATTAAGATTGGCGGCGGGGGAGGGGAAAAAGCCGTTTGAAAAATAACAAAATAAACAATTGGGCGAAAAAGCTTTCTACTAAAAGATATTAGCCTAATTGTGACAAATTTGTTATTATATAAATGTATGGACAAAATATGATAAATTAATTGTATAAGCGACACGTTCATCATTTTTTCTATATTCTGATTGAAAACGCTTATACGCCTAATTTAGTATTACATAATGAAGAAAGGTGGAAGGTTTCATGAGTAAACCAAAGGTTGTTGTTCTCGGCGCTGGGTATGCCGGGTTAGTAACGGTTAGACAACTAACAAAAAAACTATCTCCAGAAGAAGCAGAGATTGTGCTAATTAACAAGCATAATTATCATTACGAAAGTACTTGGCTGCATGAAGTGGCTGCAGGTACGATTAACCCGAACCAAGCCCGCTTTATGATAAGTGACGTAGTAAATCCTAACCGCGTCCGCCTCATTTACGATACGGTACAGGAAATTAAGAAAGACGAAAACCGCGTCGTATTGGAGAACAGCGAAGTTACATATGACTACTTAGTAGTTGCTTTAGGCTTCGTAACAAATACATTTGGCATTAAAGGCATGGATGAGCATGCATTCTTCATTCAAGATATCGATTCTGCACGATTAATTGCTGAACATATCGAATATCAATTTGCGAAATACAGTGCTGGTGAAATTACCGATGACGATGCACTGAATATCGTTGTCGGCGGCGGCGGATTCACTGGCATCGAATTTGTCGGGGAACTGGCAGACATCGTGCCTAAATTATGCAAGAAATACGACATTCCGCGTAACAAAGTGCGAATTATTAACGTGGAAGCTGCACCTTCCATCTTGCCGATGTTTGATAAAGATCTAGTATCTTATGCGATTCAGTCTTTAGAGTCCCGCGGCGTAGAATTTAGAATGGGAGCAGCGATTTCCGAATGTACTCCTGAAGGATTTATCGTTGGCGAAGACAAAGAACTTATTAAAGGCGGTACGATTGTCTGGACTGGCGGGGTAACGGGAAATCCGGTTCTTGGCAAATCCGGCTTTGAATTAGTAAGAGGAAAAGTGAATGTGGATGCAGATCTGCGTGTGCCTGGCGAAGAAAATATCTTCGTACTTGGAGACTGCTCCTGGGTAATGAATAAAGAGACAGGACGCCCATATCCGCCAACAGGTCAGTTAGCTACCCAAGAAGGTGTTGTAGCGGCAGAAAACATTAAAGCGTTAATCCGAAATGAACCTTTGAAAGACTTTGTATTTGATGACAAAGGTACAGTCGCGTCTTTAGGATTTTCCGACGGTATCGGCAATATTTTCCAAGGCAAAAAATTACAAGGAAAAGCAGCAGCAGCAATGAAAAAAGTGGTGGACGACCGTACTCTTTATTTGGTTGGCGGACCAAAAGCTGTACTTAAGAAAGGTAAAGTTCGTCCGTTCTAATCATTGGCTGTTTACAACCTGAATCAAATATGAGGAGGTAGCTTAACCGATGAAAAAATTCTTTTGTGGTCTATTAATTGTCCTTGCATCATTAATTGGTTACCGAATGGTTAGTGACTATCTGGAAGATAATCGGGACTTCCATTAATCCGAAAAACCATCTGGCTAGAAAAGCCGGATGGTTTTTTACATGTTTCTAATATTTATCCTCATAATAGAAATGAGGTGATATGAAACATGTTATTTTCCTTCTTCTTTCTCCTGTTTACTTCGCTGCAGCCGCCCAAATCTTCACCATTGGACGACGGCTTCATATATTTGACTCCTGTAGAAATCCAGCAATACGGTTTATCTTATGTAGACTCAATCTTTATTGACAGGGATAGGCTATTGACTTTAATGAAACAATTGGAAGGGAAAGTTTATAAAGCCCCGATTAATGCCCGAATGACAGAAAAGGGAATTATTCCCGAAAAAAATGGGTTTACATTAGACCGGAGAAAATTTCAGGAAGAATTTTTTAAACATTACTACAGAAACTTACAGACAAAGTTGAATGTTCCTGTCAGGCCGATTTTTCCAAAAGTTAACCAGGGATTATTAAGAGAAATTTCTGAAAGGCAGTTAGGAAGCTACTCTACCTATTACAAACCGTCGAATAAAGAACGTTCTCATAATATCGTTTTAGCTGCAAAGGCGATAGACAATACGGTCGTATTTCCCGGCGAGACTTTTTCCTTCAATGAAACGGTAGGAGAAAGGACGAAAGAGAGGGGATACAAGAGAGCGCCGGTTATCGTCAAAGGAGAGCTGGAAGAGGATATTGGCGGAGGGATTTGTCAAGTTTCCTCTACACTTTTTAATGCTGCAGACATTCATGGAATCCAGATGATTGAGCGCTACACCCATAGCAGAAAAGTGCCATATGTTCCTCCTGGGAGAGATGCCACGGTAAGCTGGTGGGGACCGGATTTTGTTTTTCGCAACATGTTTAATGAACCGATATTAATTCGGGCCAGAGCAAAGGATGGGATAATGTCAGTTGCGGTCTACACTTCTGAGACAGCAGAGTATTTTTCCGGAAAACAGTAAAAAGCGACCTTCCAATTGGAAGGTCGCAGACTGTCGACAAACCCCAACTCAAATGCTTCATTTGAGTTGGGATTTGTCTTTTTTTGCTCATCATTTTCTAAGATTCTTATCTTATTTAGGCTGGACATGGTCTTTTCCATGTCCAGTTTGCCATTTTCTTTAAGTTCATGGCAGCAAAAGTAAGCATCGCTTGCATGGACAATTTTCCCAGTCCCCGAAGGGTTGTCCATCGCATGCCATGCTTCTCTTTTCCATCGGCAAAGACTCGTTCAATCGTTTCTTTGCGCTTCTCATATATGTTTTTATTGATCTCTGTATGCCTTAAATGATCCGCTTCTTCCACATAATGTTCCCAAATGTGGCGATGAATGAATTTGATATGATCTTTATTTTGGGTACACTTTTCTAAGAACGGGCACGTTTTACATATTTCCGGATTAGAAGCGTACTGTCGATAACCTTCTCTTGTCGTGGTTCGGTATTCAAGAATTTGGTTCTTTGGGCAGATATAACAATCATAATGTTCATCGTATACATACTCATACTTTTTAAAGAAACCGTCTTTTGTTCTTGGTCTTGTATATGGCATAACGGGACGAATCTCTTTGTCCAACAGACTTTTCGCATTCGCTGGGGTTTTGTATCCGGCATCTACGGCTACTGCAGTTGGTTTGCCTACTTTTTCGATGACTTGTTCGAGTAATTGACCAAACACCTGACTATCATGAATATTCGCTCCCGTTACCTTGGTAGCTAAGACAAAGCCTTTTGCGTCACATGCGGTATGAAATGAATAGGCAAACATCTTTTCCCGTTCATCTTTTACGTAATAGCCACTATCAGGATCTGTTTTACTGACCTTTATTTCCTTGGCTTCTTCCTTCTCTTTCGGGGGAAAGGGCTTTTTTCCATGGTTTTCGCGGTCTTGGTTAATCTCTAACTCTAATTGCGCTTGATAGCTTTTTGTTTCTACCCGGACCATTTTCTTATCGTACTTCTTTTTATTGGCGCTTGCTTTGACATGTGTAGAATCAATAAAGGCAACAGAAGGGTCTACTAACCCTTTATTCATCGCTTCTTCTAAGATACGATAAAAAATCTGTTCAAATAAATCAGTACCTTGAAAGCGACGAACATAATTCTTGCCGAACGTTGAAAAATGAGGAATTTTCTCTGTGAAACCATATCCTAAGAACCATCGATACGCCACGTTGGTTTCAATTTCTTTGATCGTTTGACGCATGGAACGAATACCAAATAAATACTGCACAAAGACCATTTTAATGAGCACAACAGGATCAATACTAGGCCTTCCGTTATCTAGGCAATAGGTATCTTTGACAATATCGTAAATAAAATCAAAGTCTATGGCTTGTTCAATCTTCCTTACCAAATGATCTTCTGGAACCAATTGATCAAGAGCCACCATTTCCAATTGATTTCGATTATTGTCTGTACGCTTCGATAACATCCTAAATTTCCCCCGTTAACCAAGAATTCTATCCCTATTATACAAAAAAAACCTGTAGATTTGGCCACTAGTTAGGGACTTTGTCTACAAGCTGCGACCTTCCAATTGGAAGGTCGTATTTTTAGTCTTCTTTCACTAGTTCTAATTCAAAATGAATGTTCACGTCTTCGCCAACGAGCACACCGCCTGTTTCAAGGGCTGCATTCCACTCAAGGCCAAACTCTTTCCGGTTAATCTTCGTTTCGCCGCTAAACCCGGCTACCGAAGCGCCATTCATAGGGTTTTTGCTGATTCCGGTGAAGGTAACATCAATCGTAACTGGCTTAGTTGTTCCGCGAATCGTTAAGTCGCCGGTCAGATCATAAGAAGAGTCAGATTTTTTCTTAATGTCAGTCGCTTTGAAAGTAATATGCGGGTGATTTTCCACATCAAAGAAGTCGGCAGAACGCAAGTGATCATCCCGATCTTTATTCCGCGTATTGATGCTTGCTGCATCCACAGTTGCTTCAATTTTAGAATCTGTCAAGTCTTCAGTGTCTGCTTCGACAACGAGATCAAATTTGTCAAAGGTTCCTTTCACTTTGGAAATCATCATATGTTTTACTGTAAATCCTAATTCACTATGGGCTGTATCAAGCTTCCATGTAGCTTTTGCCATATTTATCCCTCCAATAATTTTTCAATAGTTACTTTATGTTACTTAGTATAAAATGATAATCATGTAAAGTCAAGTATTTTTAATTAAAAAGTTTTTAATTAATTGTAAAAAACACCGTTCCTATCTCGCGCAAAAAAGATATACATAATAGTAAATTTATAAAGGTGGTGTTGCCTTTGGACAAGGGTACAATTATACGCACGGCAGCCCTTTTTCTCGCATTAATAAATCAGGTGCTCGTTATTTACGGAAAATCACCGCTGCCTATTTCCAGTGAACTGTTAGAAGAAGTGATTGCAGCTGTTTTTACAACAGTTACTGCTATTATTGCCTGGTTTAAAAATAATTATGTAACAGAGATTGGACGCAAACAAAGGGAAATCATTGAACAAAACGGATTGGCTAAAAAGAAAAATAAAAAGCAAGCGAAGAGAAGAAAGCAATAGTGTAGCATCCTTCCCCGGCCCTGCATAGGCTATAGCACTAAAAAGGAAAGGAACGGGGAATATGGATTTAACAATCTCCCATCTGTTATATGGTTTGTTTACACTAATTATCATCGTCACGATGATCTTTCGTAAAGGAGTCGTTTTGCCGAGCATATTAGGCACATTTGCCATTGCATTAGTATATACCGGCAGTTTGACGAAAGGATTTACGGCAATATTTACTGCCAATCTCGTTGCAGCAACAGAACTGTTTAGCATCTTTTTAATCATTATGTTTATGCTGGCATTGCTCCATTCTTTGCGCGATTTAGGTGCAGACGAAAAAATGATCCGGCCGATTCAGAAGATGATGGTCAATGGCCATATTTCGTTTTTTATACTCGTTGCCGTAACTTACGTTATTTCTTTATTTTTTTGGCCGACACCGGCCGTACCGCTTATTTGCGCTCTTCTTGTTCCGGCCGCCATCCGGTCGGGGCTGCCTGCGATGACGGCAGCTGTCGCTGTTGCATTAGCCGGGCAAGGAATGGCCCTGTCTTCGGACTACATTGTTCAAGTAGCTCCAAGCCTGTCGAGTGCACCTGCCGATTTAAATACGGCGTTAGTCGCAGACTATGCCTTGATTTTATCCTTGATTTCCGGAGGAATTGCAATACTGCTTGCCTATTTTCTGTATCGGAAGACGATTCGAAACAGGGACGATGAGCGGAACGAACAAGAAGCATTGCAAATACAGGCAGCAGAAAGCGGAAATAAGAAAGCAGCAACTGCGAACCTGTCAAAATGGGGAAAAATCTTTGCTGTTTTTGTCCCGTTATCGTTGTTGATTGTCGTTATCGTCATGGTGTACAGTAAATTTGCTTCAGCAGAAACCGGCTTTGTTGGCGGCGACGGTGCAGCCTTCGTCGGCGGAGTCGCAGCAATGCTATTGCTTTTATCGACTATCGCCTTCGGAAAACACCATGCGTTAGATTACATTAGCAATCACATTACAAACGGTTTTGTCTTCGCCTTTAAGGCGATGGGTCCAGTCATCCCGATTGCCGGTTTCTTCTTTCTCGGCAGTCCCGAGTTTTCCGCAAGCATACTAGGGGTGGAAGAAGGTCCTTCCCTCCTGTTTGGCCTCGTTGAAGCAGGTCAGGAATATTTGCCGCAAGGACCTTTATTGGCAGCTTTTAGTTTATTAATTATCGGTATTATTACAGGTTTGGACGGTTCCGGATTTTCCGGATTGCCATTAACCGGTGCCCTGGCAGGTTCTTTAGAAACAGCTGGAATTAGCGCTGAAACGTTGGCAGCCATCGGGCAGCTCGGCGCAATCTGGACCGGAGGCGGCACGTTAATTGCATGGTCCTCCTTAATCGCGATTGCCGGATTTTGCGGGGTCTCCGTCATGGAATTAGTCCGGAAAAACTTTGTTCCCGTAATGATTGGATTAATCGCTGCTGCCATCTGTGCGGTCATATTCCTCGCATAATTTATTTCTGATGAAAAGCGTAAGCGGATTTTACAGTTCTATAAGGAAATTAAAATTATGAAGGCGGAGAGAATATTCTCCGCCTTTTTGCCGGGAAAATGACGCATCGTTCCTCGGGCGTTAATTTTAGAAGAAAGGGAAAATTATGATAGAATGGTTTTAATAGATTGCCATTGTTGTTGCACAATCCAAATTTTTAATGGAGGGAACGAGAGTGAAGGCATTTGTTTTAGAGTACGGGAAACTATTTTTGAAAGAAATGGAAGAACCGGAATGCGGGAAAAATGATGTAGTTGTTAAGCTGAAAGCGGCAGGATTGAACCGACGTGATTTAATGATTCCTAAGCGGCATGGAGATGACAAAGAAGCGCTCATTTTAGGATCGGACGGTGCCGGCATCGTGGAAGCGGTCGGGGAAAAGGTGACTCGCTTCCAGCCAGGGGATGAAGTTATCATTAATCCTTCGTTAGGGTGGTTTGAAAACACCCCGGCTCCCCCTGCCAATTACGAAATTTTAGGCATGCCAGACCACGGCACTTTCGCTGAAAAAATAGTAATTCAAGAGGAGCAATTAGAAAAGAAACCGAGTTACTTATCGTGGCAAGAGGCAGGGGTCCTGGTTTTATCTGCCCTGACCGGATATCGGGCGCTCTTCACGAAAGGACAGCTCCAGTCTGGCCAAACGGTTTTTATCCCGGGAGCCGGAAGCGGCGTTGCCACTTTCCTTATTCAATTTGCGAAACATATTGGTGCGAAGGTTATCGTCACTTCCCGTTCGGAAGAAAAGCGGAAAAAGGCGAAAGAGCTAGGTGCGGATCTTGTCCTCGAAACAAACAGTGACTGGAAAAAGGAACTTGTCAATGAAACAGTTGATTTAGTTATTGAAAGCGTCGGACGGGCCACCTTTAACCGTTCTTTGGAGGTGGTAAAAAGGGGAGGAAAAATCGTGACATTTGGTGCAACAACAGAAGATAATGTCGATTTTAATTTAAGAAACTTCTTCTATGGACAATATCAGTTATTTGGTTCGACGATGGGGAGCAGGGAAGAATTGAGGGAAATGTTAAAATTTATGAAGGAGAAGGAGATGCGTCCGGTTGTGGATCAAGTTTTCTCCTTGGAAAATACACAAGATGCCCTTGATTATTTGAGAGAAGGAAAACAGTTTGGAAAAGTTGCATTAAATATTGGCGATTAAATGGTGCGGGAGATTCAAAGTCTCCCGCTTTTCATTGCATGTTGGAATCTGCATCAGCTGTTTGGATCAAAAACGTTGAAAAGGAAGTGCATTTAGCTAAAAAGACACTGCCATGCCAAGGTTAAAATTATTGAAGAAAAGGCTCGACTATATCAATTGCTTTCTGGAGTTTTTGACTGTTCTTTTTATACATTGCTTTCGTTTGTTCATTATCGGTAGCCAACATAAATAATTCCAAATCAGCCTGGCATTTTTTCATCGTGGCCAATAGCATCTCGGTTTCAGCAGGTTGTGGAACGACAATTTTATCATCGTACAAATCGACGTAAAGATTTCCGTTCGTATCCGCCTGGCCGAGAAAGACGTTCTCTAAGCTGACATTTAATTTTTCCAGCTCTGTTTCCAGCCAATTCAGATTAAGGTTGAGATTTGCCAATGATTCATGGATGACTTTTCCATCCATAATGACCGTTTGCGGCTGTTTTTCCGGTGCTACTTTAATTCCTAAATCTTTGGCGGTAAGGGGGCGATTTTCTTTTTTTGGCAGGACATTTAAGCTTCCATTCGGCTCTAATACGGCAAATTCTACATCGGAAGCAAGAAAAATATCACGGTCACGGAGTTTCTCCAATAAATCGTCGGTAGAATATCCGGCTTTTTTTAAATTTTCCTCCATAATTTTTCCGTCTTGAATAAAGACAGTGCTTTTTCCTTGCGTAAAATCACGGAAGCTTTTGCTTTTTAAAGAGATTTTTTCAAAACTGAAAGGAATGACAAACCAGATGACCATGGCAATAATTGCATAACTGATATTTTTATCCGGATCAATCGTATGAATGGCAACAATGCCGCCAAGTACAATTCCTGAAATATATTCAAATACGTTCATTTTCGACATATGTTTCGTACCAAGCAGTTTCGCCATGAAAAACAAGATGACCAGGAGAGAAATAGATTTTATGACAACAGTAATCCAATCAGGCATGGCAATTATCCTTTCTTTGTATTAATATCTCTTATTCATATTGAGGTTCTTCTCTCGTAAGATGAATCAGATGTTTTTGAAGATCATCCTTAATTTCCGAAACGAGCTGTTTCGCCTCCTGAAACGCTAATTGCGATTCCTGATGCTGGGCTTTATTTGCCAATAATGCCAGGCTAGCTTCTACCGATTTCATCGAGGCATAGCATCCTTTTACTTGCGAACCGACTGTCATTGTATCTCTCCTCACCCTTTTGGCTTGAATAATAATGAACCGATGACGCCAAAAATAATCGCTGCCGATATTCCTGCACTCGTCACTTCAAACATTCCTGTAACAACACCGATAATGCCGTGTTTGTCAGCCTCCTGCAATGCGCCGTGGACTAGAGCATTTCCGAAGCTGGTAATTGGCACGGTAGCGCCTGCACCGGCAAAATCAATTAAAGGTTCATACAGACCTAATCCATCAAGTATCGCTCCGAAGACAACTAAAATTGTTAACGTATGTGCCGGTGACAGTTTAAAAACGTCAAACATTAGCTGACCAATGACACAAATAATACCGCCGACAACAAATGCCCAAAAAAATATCATGTTACATCACTTCCTGCTTCAATGGAAACTGCATGGGCGATACAAGGTATGGAATCTCCCTGATTGACGCTTAATGGAGATTGCAAAGAGCCCGTTGCTACAACGAGAATTCGGGACAATTTTCCTTCTTCCATTTGTTTTAAGAAATGTCCGTACGTTACGACAGCGGAACAGGCAGTACCGCTGCCTCCAGCCAATACCTGCTGGTCTTCCTGATAAATTTCAATGCCGCAATCTACATATTTTTCTTCCGGTATATCAATTCCCCGCTTATGAAGCAGTTCTTTTGATATTTCATGACCGACACGGGCCAAGTCACCGGTTATAATCAAATCGTAATACGTATGATCAACTCCCCTTTCCTTTAAATGGGTTTCGATTGTATCCACAGCAGCCGGTGCCATCGCACCGCCCATATTGAAAGGATCCTTCATCCCCATGTCTACGACCTTGCCAATCGTTGCCGAAGTAATAACTGGTCCGGTACCAGTTTTTGCAACAAGTGCACATCCGGCTCCGGTTACCGTCCATTGGGCAGTAGGGGGTTTTTGGCCTCCGTATTCGGTCGGATAGCGAAATTGTTTTTCTGTTGCGGAATTATGGCTGGCAACGCCGCTTAAAATATAATTTGCCCCATCGGCATTAATAATGGCGGCAGCTAATGCCAAACTTTCCATCGAAGTGGCACAGGCGCTAAAAAGACCAAAGTACGGTACGCCGATTGTTCTTGCTGCAAAGGTCGTCGGTGTAATTTGATTGATTAAGTCTCCGCTAATAAAAAATTCCACTTGCTCCTTTTGAATGGGGCTTTTTTTTATTGCTATCTGGGCCGCTTCTTCCAGCATAACCTGTTGTGCCTTTTCAAAGGATTCCTGCTGCAGCCATAAATCATCATGCAAAATATCAAAGGATTTCCGAATCTTCCCCTCTGCTTCATATGGGCCGCCAACGGTTCCAGTAGAAATAATGACGGGATGATTTTGAAAAATCCATGTTTGCTTTCCTTGAAGCATTTACATTCCACCCCATTGCGTGAGAATCGTTTTTATTAAAGCGACGATAAAGGCACTAAATACGCCATAGACAATGACAGGACCTGCTACTTTAAACATGTTTGTGCCAACGCCGATAATATAGCCTTCGGTCCGATGTTCAATTGCTGCCGAAATAACCGCATTGCCGAATCCGGTTACAGGTACGGCCGATCCCGCTCCTGCAAACTGTCCAAGCCGGTCATAATAACCGAAACCGGTAGCCAGCATTGTGAGAAATATAAGGGTTGCCGTTGTCGGATTTCCGGCTGTCTGTTCAGTGAAAGGGAAAAAGTGGATATAAAATGTCATAATAATTTGTCCGATGAAGCAAATCGTGCCGCCGACGAGAAATGCCATCATGCAGTTTTTTACAATAGGACGCTTCTCTTCTTTTTTGTCTTGCAACGCCTGATATGCTTGTGCTTTTGGCGGAAGTTTCTTTTTCTTTTCGTCTGCCATTCGTTATTCCCTCATTTCCTTAAGTTTGCTCCTTGGAAAGTTTTATAATATGTTTCATCTCTTTTTTCAATTCATCTTTTGATAATGTATCTTTGTTTATTTTTTCTTCTAATTTATCCAGTTCTAAGTAAATTTTTCTGTCTGTAGATAATTCCACTTTCCATCCCGGGAATTGCTTTTCCATCTCTTTTTGCCAAGCTTTTCGATGCTTTGCCATAAAAAAACGCTTCATATGCTTAATTTGTACCGCAATAATCATTTCTTTGTCCGAATTTACCGCCTTAATTCCAGTAATTTCCTCATATTCCATCAGACTTTCTTTTGCCATGTTAGACGGACTCTGATCGAAAAGGGATGGTTTAGCCGATAATGGATTAATATCCAAGGAGGATTGGCTTTCCATCGTCTCATCGGTTCCACAACCTGCACATACAATGGCGAGACTAAAGAATAGGAAAAATTTCTGAAAAAATGTCATGTTCATCCCCATTTCCTAAACGAAATATAGCCGTTAGCAAAACTTCGGTTAGTTTATGTAGAAGAGGCTGGGACAATCCAGCCCCTTATTGTTTATATTGCGGCTCTTCCTGTTCAATTTGCTCCATTCTAGGCTGAATGCTATCGATAATCAATTGGGTTTGTTGTGCAGCATTTTGATAAAGCTGTTTTGCCTGTTTGTTTTCGGTTTGAAGAGCAAATTGTTCAAAACTTGCCTGGGCGCTTTTTAACCCGGCAATCGTCTGTTTTACTTGCGTAGCTACAGTCATCGTTGACCTCCTCCTTAAATGAAATTAAGTCAATATGAGTTTTTGCACATTTTTATCAAATATACTTTCTATTATTTTCCAGTCACCTAAAATGTTTTTACTATTTGAAACATTTCTTGCCCATTATCCGTCTTAGAAATAGGTGATTAGTGGAGGGAGTTCAGATTGAAACGAAGAGCACTATTTTTAATCGGAATCGCATTGGGGATAAGTCTTCTCTTACTGATGTTTGCACATGAAGGGCAATCGGGTATAAAGTATGAAAAAGTATTTTCTTCCAGGCAGGACGATTTTATTCTCCATATTCGAGTCGAAGAAATGAACAAAGGAATTCGAATCCTGCGGTCTTTGCAATATGTCGGGAAAGATACGGTGGAAATTAAGCACCAGACACCATTGATCTCGGTTTCGCTGCAAAACCGGAACCATGATTATACGGGAAGTACGGTTAAGAAAATGTTAAAGACCGGAAATATTTATTATCAGGAACCGGTGATTATCGATGTGCCAATCGAAAAGGAAAGTGAATTATACGTACAGGCAAAGTTCTCTGTCGATGATGAGTGGATTTACATGAATCACGTAGAGACGTTAATTTTTAATTAAACAATGATGAAGGAAAACGGGCAATGAGGCTCGTTTTTGTCTTTTGATGGACACTTTCAAAGTTTTCCTTTGCCTGTCTTTCTGATACACTCATGAGTAAATGAGCAGGGGGGAGCAGATTGAAGACGTTTAAATTAAAAATGCTGCACATAATATCGGACGAGAACAAGGAAATCCATATTCCTCTGTTAGATGGGTTGATTATTGACAGAGAAGACGAAAAAAGCAATTGGCTAATTGAAGCGTATATAAATAAACAATATGGGGATTTATTCCGAAAATTAGAAGGAAGAGAGCAGATATTTGTTAAAGTAAAAATAACGAAAGAATCAAATAACCCGGCATGGTTTCGGGCAAAAATGCTCGGTCTGAATCAGATTGGGGAAAATGTAAATGTTCTCTTTCTCGGTAAATTGTTATCGGAAAAGGAAATTCCAAAAACATTGTAAAAAAGTGTATAAAAATGTCTATATTCCTGCCAAAACCCTGTTATAATAGGGATTAAGATAAACAGAAAATGGTTTGGCCATTATTTATGTAAGGCTAAACTGGATGCAAAAATAGTGAAAACAACGTGGAGCAAAAACGATGAAATTATATAATCGGAAGAAAAACTGGCTGCATCAGTTAAAACCTGTCCAGATGCTTTTTATATTTTATTTTGCTTTAGTAATTATTTCAACGATGCTTTTATCTTTGCCCATTTCTCAACAAGAAGGTGTAGATTTACCATTTATCGATGTTCTTTTTACAGCAGTAAGTGCCGTCAGTGTTACCGGCCTTAGCACCATATCGATTGCGGATAGTCTGAGTACGGCCGGAATCATCATCCTGGCCGTTATTATGCAATTTGGTGCAGTCGGAGTCATGGCAATCGGGACGATGATTTGGCTTATATTAGGAAAAAAAATTGGCCTTAAAGAAAGACGGCTCATTATGACGGATCAAAATCAATCGAGCATTGAGGGAATCGTCCGATTAACGAAACAAGTCGTATTTATTTTTCTCTTTTTCGAGCTGATTGGTTTTCTTTTGCTGGGAACCTATTTTCTGCAATATTTCCCAAATGCAAAAGAAGCATATTTGCAAGGTTTTTTCGGCACAGTAAGTGCTATTTCCAATGGCGGATTTGATATAACCGGCAATTCCCTAATTTTCTTTCAAAAAGATTATTTTGTCCAAAGCGCAAATATGCTGCTCATTATTGTAGGGGCAATCGGGTTTCCGGTTCTGATTGAAGTGAAAGAGTATATCGTTTCGAAAAAGAAACGAAAGTTCCGATTCAGTCTCTTAACGAAAGTAACTTCGACTACTTACTTTTTATTAATTGCCATTGGGGCTTTAGGAATTTATCTCTTTGATTTTAGAAATTACTTTGCGGGACTGACTTGGCACGAAAATCTTTTTTATGCCTTATTTCAATCGGTAACAACGAGGAGCGGCGGTCTTGCTACGTTGGATGTCAGTCAGCTGACGGAAGAAAATCATTTATTTATGTCGATTTTAATGTTTATCGGGGCATCCCCGAGCAGTGCGGGGGGCGGAATTCGAACGACCACTTTCGCACTTGTTGTTATTTTTATGATTACTTATATTCGAGGCGGGAAAGGGATTCATGTTTTCCGGCGGGAAGTGCATGAGGAAGATTTAGTGAAGGCTGTAACAGTAACATTTATGGCAATTCTGATTTTCGTTGCTTCTGTATTTGTTTTATCGATCGTAGAAGACTTTTCCTTAAGCCAAATTATTTTCGAAGTGACTTCCGCCTTTGGTACAGTTGGTCTGTCATTAGGCATAACAGCTGAATTGCATACGATAAGCAAAATTATCTTAATGATGCTCATGTTTATCGGAAGAATCGGCATTTTAACCTTTTTATTTATGTTTGCTGCAAAAAAACCGAAGGAACGGATTCGTTATCCGAAAGAACGGATAAGCATCGGTTAAGTAGAGAAAGGAGGACGGCAGATGGATTCTTTTCTAGCTGATCAAATGATATTGACCCATTTGCGCGAGCCGATTCTATTTGTAAATAGTGAAGGATTAGTCATACAAGGAAATGATGCAGCATTTTCTTTGTTAAATAGAAAAGAAGAGGAGCAGGTCAATATATCCGGTTATTTAGATTTTAATACTTTAAAGGGAAAGCAGAAAATACATACGCTGATGGAACTGGAGGATAAGATTATTGAAGTGAAATCGCTGCCAGTTGACGATAACCATTACTGCCTCTTGTTAAATGAAATTTCCTTGCAAGAGAAAGCAATGGAAATAAAAAATTATATCCAATATGTTACCGATACATTTGATGAAGGAATCGTCATGTACCATAATCAAAAAATACTGGATTGCGATCCTCAATTTGCTGCAATTTTCGGGTATGAAGCAGACGAGCTAAAAGGAATGGATATAGGAAATTTATTTGCTGACCAAAGTATTTCTTGTTTGCAAAATAAACATAAACCTGCCGACGAATTGCTAGAACTAAATGGGGTAAAAAAGGACGGAAAAGAAATTTATGTAGAAATGGCGGAACACCCGTATCATCATAACGGCAACATTGTCCGTGTTGCTTTAGTAAGGGATATTACCGAGCGAATCAAAAACGAAAAACGGATGGAATATATCGCCTACTATGATGAAGTGACCGATTTACCCAATTATAAGTTTTTTACAAAAGTATTGAATGAAGCAATCAAAGAAGCAAAATCGTCCAATGAGTCTTTAGCGGTTTATTATATTGACTTAAATTATTTTAAAGAAATTAACGATACTTTCGGCTATGAGTTCGGAAACCGGTTATTAAAAACGTGCGGCAACAAGTTTAAATCATTTTTGCAGACGGACACCTTTATTGCCAGGGATGGCGGAGATGAATTCCTAATTTTAAAAAGAAATGTAAAGGACGAGCAAGAGGCAAAAATTCTGGCAGAAAAATTAATTAGTGAATTCGAAAAGCCAATCCGAATTGATGACTTTGAAATTTATACTTCTTTAAGCATCGGAATCAGCATTTATCCGGAACATGGCCGTCAAGCCTCGGAGCTGCTGAAACATGCTGATTCTGCCATGTATGTTGTAAAAGAGGCACGCAGAAACAATTATAAGTTGTTTGACAATTCCATTGCCGAAGATTTCAAAAAAATGCTTCTGATGGAAAGCGATTTGCGGAGGGCAGTGAAGGAAAATCAATTTGAGCTGCATTATCAGCCGCAAAAAAATATAAAAACAGGAAAGCTGGTCGGAATGGAAGCATTGCTGCGGTGGAACCATCCGGAGAAGGGATATATTCCGCCAACGGAATTTATCCCGCTGGCAGAAAAATCTGGTCTGATAATTGAAATTGGCGACTGGGTCATCCGCAAAGCTTGCGAACAAAATAAGAAATGGCAAGATGAAGGATTTGAACCGATTACAGTAAGTGTCAATCTGTCAGCAAAACAGCTGCATCAGAAGGATTTTGTCGATAAAATCAAAAGGATTTTAGAAGAAACTGGATTAGAGTCCAAATATTTAGAATTGGAAATAACAGAGAGCATGGCAATGTCCAATGAAGAATATATTTTGCGCACCTTGAGGGAACTGAGAAAAATAGGTGTAAACGTCTCCATTGATGATTTCGGCACCGGATATTCTTCATTAAAATATTTAAGCCTATTTCCCGTAACAAAACTGAAAATTGACAAAATGTTCATGGATGATACGCTAAACCATAACAAACAAATTGTCAAATCCATCATTAACATGTCCCATTCCTTAAAGATGAGGGTGATTGCTGAAGGGGTGGAGACAGAGGAACAGATGAAATTTTTGGAAAATGAAAAATGCGATGAAATACAAGGATATTATTTTAGCAAACCTTTACCGCCAGCAGAGTTAAAAGATTTTTTACCGGTCGTTTAGTAAGGTTTAATAAACAACTCCCCTGAGATTTACTTAGGGGAGTTTTTCCGTCCGCAAGCGAAAGGGTATGGGAATTATAACAATATTTTACAAACTAACTCAGCGGGGGAGAGGATCCCGCCGCTGAGTGAAGCTTCATTTTATCATGTACTTTTGTGAATAAACTGATTTTAGTAGTAAAATGCAGCACCTACAATAATTAGTAAGATGAAAAGCACAACGATTAGCGCAAAATTATTTCCATATCCGTAGCCACCATAACCATAGCCATATCCGCAGTAACCCATGACCTTTCACCTCCTACATGTTACATTGATACTATATGTGATTTTGGAGAAAAGGTCTGGACGTTTGTACCGGTTTCGTTAACATTATTAGGTTGATTTTTGCATTCCATATATTTATTTCATGCTTAAAATTTTTAACTGGTCATTTTCATAACCGATAATGAATTCTATTTCCACTGTTTCTTCTTCCATTTCCTTATCTTTTGCATTTCTTTTTTTTAGTACGAGTTCCGTATTAATTTGAATTCGCTTATCTTCCCGCACTTTTTCTTCAGCAGTACGGTAGTCCAGGCTAATAATGTGGATATATTGATCACGAAAATCAGTATAGGTTGTCTCCGACTGTAACGAGCTTCCAAGCAGGGCATAGGCGCTTACGTAATCCCGTATTTCAATACTATTAAAAAAGTATTCCACAATGTATTTCGCATCTTCCACATATAATTCAGGCTGCAGCTGATAAATGTCAGCGGTATTGGAAAAATATAGCTCATTATTTGCAGTTTCATTAGACCAGGTTTCAATCTGTTCGTAAACTTCGGAAATCGGAATACTGAATCCGATCAGCCCGTCTGCCGTTCCAACCGAGTTGATGCCGATTACTTCACCGGTTTTCCGATGGATGAGCGGACCACCGCTATTTCCATGGGTAATCGGCGCGGAAATTTGATACAAATTGGAATAATTGTAGCCATCCACGAAAAATTCACGACCTGTACCCGAAATAATCCCCAGTGTTACCGTATTTTGAAACCCGTGGGGACTGCCAAGCGCTATTACTTCATCTCCAATTTCTGCGATGTTTTCCTTTTGAATCGGCAATGAATACTCCTGACCAAGCTGGGGAACACGAAGGAGGGCTATATCCATTTCCTCGCCGATACCGACTACGGCAGCAGGGTAAATCCGGGCATCGGCCGTCTTCACATAGATTAAATCCGCATCTTGTATGACATGGGCGTTTGTAACAATATCTCCTTTATCGTTGTATAAAAATCCTGAACCTGTTGTCGTATTTGAACCGCTAATGCTTTCTATCTGAATGACGTTTTTCTCTGCTTCGTGGATAATCGTCTTTAAATTCACCTCAGATGATTCTTCTGTTATCTGTTCAACGGCAGGATTGTGGACAGCAAAGTCATGTTTTGCCCATTCCAAATACATTTGAATAAGAATGATCCCCCCGGCAAGAAAAATAAGGATGGATAGGGCAGCTGGAATAAATCGCTTTTTATGCATTAGGTGTTTCACCTCTAATAGTCAGAATATGCCTGTTTATGATGCGGATGTAAGGAATAGGGGAAGGTTAATCCGTATACCACGTAATCTTTTTGACATGAACTTTCCATTTGCTCGAATTTCCATCCATTTCATAATGGGTAAATTCAAAGTTTCCCTTTTCATCCGGATAGATTGTGTCAGGGTAAACGAACACTTCATTCGTTAAGATTTGCTTCCCCTTTTCGGTAACTATTTCATATTCGATAAGAATCGAATGGATTGGAACGGTAGCCGTGCTTTTTACTGCCCCTTTCACGATAAGATTGTTTTGTTTATCTTTGCCTAACTCTACGTTTAATAGTTCTACAGCGTCTGTTTCATTGCGCTTGCTTTCCTCTTCAGCAATCGTCAATGCCTGCTCAATGCGTTCCTGTTGAGCTGTTTCGAAGGCAACTTTTTCCTTATCAATCGTAGTTTTTAAGCTTAATAGTTTTTCCGAACTAGGTGCAAATTTTAATCCGTCTTCCACGATGAGGAGAGCGTCGTTAAACTGTTTCTCGTTTAATAGTTCACTAGCTTTGGAAAACGTATAATCGACAATTTGCTGCCGGATGGATGCGGTAATGTCTTCTGCTTTTGTCCCGATATTTTCTGCTTCCCATAACAGGACTTTCAAATCATCAATACTCGTCTCATCGTTTAACAAATGATTGAGCTGGGCTATTTTAAATTCATGATGTTTCTCTTTAATGTGGTCAATTAATGCACTCACTGCCCGGCCATTATAATTTTTCAGTTCATTCTCGCCTTGTGCAGCAATATCAATGGCATCTTTATACTGCTGTTTTTCAATATGCTTTTCTGCCTGTTCAAGCCTATTGGCAATTTGAAGCGCCTTGTTGGCAAACTCCATTGCGACGGCTGCCTGTTCAAAATTAGGATGATGTTCCAAAGCTTCGGCAAACAAATTCTTTGCTGAGTTGTAATCTCCTTCCAACAGCTTTTCTTCACCATCTATATATAATTCCTTCGCATGGGAAATTTTGCTTTCCAGCCAAAAGTAAGAAATACCGATAATAAATAGGGTGGAGAGAAGTACGGTGAGGGGAAAGAGCCAACCCTTAGGAGAAGGAGTTTTGCTATTGTTCCTTCTATTATTCAAATCGTCGGGCAGCTGCTTTCCACAATGTATACAGTATAATTCTTCTTCCTTGACATAATTTCCGCAATATGGACAATGAAGCATTCGGTTTCCCCCTGCAAGCTGAATTTAACAAACGTATATGTAAATATTTTAACATAATTTCACTTTATTTAGGTGGCTATTATGGTATATGATAGAGAGGGAAGATTATCCATTACATGTCTTCATAGTTAGAGCTTTTCATTTGCATCGGATTGAAAGCAGATGGACTAACTGTTTCTACAACAGGAAAGGAGTGCAATGAAATGGAAATTCTTTTTGGTGTCCTTTGTTTTTTAATTCTTGCCTTTAATATTGGCTCATGCATTGTTGATAATGAAAAATAACAAACGGCCAATGGCACATTCACATTAAAAAAGCTGTCTCCATTCATGGGACAGCTTTTTTCTTACATATGCCAGGAATTTTATTTTGTAAATTCCCATTCACTAAAAGGAAAAATGATTAATTCTGATTTCCCGATTATTTCTTCTTTCGCAATTAAACCGAGACCGTTACGGCTGTCTTTGCTAATTCCTCGATTGTCACCCATAACAAAATACTGATTATCAGGAATTACAATCGGGCCGTAATTCCCTGTTTGCTGAATGGCGTCCAGAGACAGAAAGGATTGGATGTGTTTTTTGCCGTTGATGAACAGTTCACCGTCAATAATTTCAATCGTTTCACCGGGGAGTCCTATAATGCGTTTTACGTAGTTTTTTACCGGTTTTTCGATAATGACAATATCACCCCGTTCCGGCTCGCCGAATATATAAACAAATTTATTAAAAACAACCCTTTCCCCGTGTTCCAAAGTGGGTTCCATGCTTTCTCCTTCCACAATAGAAGTAGCAAATAAAAAAGATCGTATAAAGATGGCAATAATTAAAGCAATGACAATTGCTTTTCCCCACTCTATCCATTCATTATTGCTTTTTGTCACTGAAGACATTCCTTCCGATTTGGTATCCATGTTTATAGTAGCATAGTGTTAATGAGATGACGAATTTTTCTTTCCTTCCGATTTTTCTTGAGGAAAAGGCAGAAAAGAAAAATAATAGATAAAATTTGCTATCATTTCTATTTTTGTGTTAAATTATACAGGAACTGTTTTGAATACCACCAATCCAACAAAGGAGGCAATGAATTGTCTAATGAATGCACTCGAAAATTTATTAATCAAAATAGAGGACCTGCGAAACAAGATGACAAAAACGGCTTCAAAAAAAGGATTGACGGATTCTGAATCCTTGGCATTAAGTCAAGAATTAGACCGGTTATTAAATAAGTACGAACAGCTAAAAAAGGAAAAAAAATAAGCGCTTATATCGGAAGTTTCTAATCTGTTAAATTTCCCTCTGTTTGTGCTTGGAACACCTCCTATTTCTTCCTCTCGCAAAAATTTGAGTCTGCAAAATGCGCTGACCAATTGCAATCCTGTTCCCAATGATTGCTCCTCTTGAGATGCACTTCGTATACAATTGTCAAATTTCCCGGATTTTGATTGTGGCGAAGAAGGGGGTTTAGCCAATTGGAGCTAAAATATTTCTGCATCCATCCCAATTATTCATTCCTCCAGCTGCAAAGTTTAACAAAATGTTCAAACAATTAAAATTCATATGACGAAATATGGCGTATAATGTACATAGAAGAATAAATGGGGAGTGCAGGAAAATGAGACCAAGAATGTTAAGTTTTGAACAATTAGTAAGACAAAATAAACAAGAATTAATGCGAGACGAAGATACAATTCGGAAGATTGAATTAAGGCTGGAAAACAAATTGCAAAAATATGCTGAAGAAAAAGAAGAACAGGCGGTACGATATTGAAGACAAAAAGTGTCCAAATGGAAGGACACTTTTTTATTAGAGAAAATTAAGCTGATTTCGGAAGCCTTTTTTTTCTGTTTTCCTGGTTCTGGATAAGAAATACGGCACTAATGATGAAGACCATTCCGATAAGCTGAATGAAAGTGAAGCTTTCCTGAAAGACGAAGACCCCGATTACCGTTGCCACTACCGGTTCAATCGTTGATAATATGGAAGCCTTCGAAGCTTCGGTTTTCTCAAGACCGTAGGTATAAATAATGTATGCGAGTGCGGTTGGCAATAAACCAAGGCCGAAACTAAAAAGGAGGACTTCCGGCTGCCAGAAGAGATAGGCTTTTTCTTTAAAAGGGAAAAAGGGCGTGAGTGAAATGGCAGCAATAATAAATGTAAAAGTTGTGATTTGCATGCTTGAATAGGTTCTTAAGGCAATTTTGCTAAAAATGCTGTACAGTGCATAGCCAAGTCCGGAGCCAAGGCCAATAAAAATGCTTATCCATGGCAATGAATCCAAATCACCAGGAAATAGTCCGACGACGAGACAAGTACCGATGAATGTAATCGTTAAGGCAAAAAGTTTATTTTTCGTAACCGGCTCCTGAAAAAGAAAATAAGAAAATATGGTTACGAAAGCCGGTGCGGTATACAATAGCGCTGTGGCAACCGGAATAGTGGAAATTTCTATCGATTTAAAAAGACAAAAATTAAAAAAGATAATGCTGAAAATACCTGTGCCTATAAATAACCGGAGATCTTTCCATCGATAGATTCGCAAACTCTTCCGCGAACGGATAAATAAAAAAGCTGTAAGTATGAATGCGCTTATCCATGCCCGAAAGGTTACTACCTCCATTGGAGTCATTCCGAATTCGTATAAGTTCCTCACATACCAGCCAATCGTTCCCCAAAGTGCTGCTCCTGCAATGATACACAAAAACGCCCGGTTCAATCTGTATCTCCTACCTTTCGAAGCAATTATACCAAATTTTCGAAAATTAAAAAGCAAAAAACGGTATAAGAAAAATGTAATTCGGCTAATATGGTAAAAAAGGAGGGGGACTGGCAGCATGGGATTATTATTATTTCAGTTTCCTTATATTGCGCTTTTCGGAACCGAAGTGCGATATGAATATGCACTTATAGTGACCATTGCAACACTTGTCAGTTATTTTATCGTTTCATCCTTCGTAAAATGGCTAATATCCTTGCAGTCTGAGCGGCTAATAAGTTATTTGTTTTCAAGTTTCATTATAATGTTAGCCCTATTCAGCATCCCGGCTTTTTTCGATGTTCAGCCGGGAAAAGTAATGCCATTGTTTATCTTGACTTTGCAAATTTTGGCATTGTATGGAATGGTGTTGGTTCTCTTTAATAGCCTTCGCCATCTCTACTATTATTTCAAAAAATAATTTTAAATAAAGAAAAGAAGCTTTTAAAAAAGCTTCTTTCTTTCGTATTTAAACGTATTTCTTCGCGACCAGTTCATTTTTCCTAATGAGGAAGGGGTGTAATAGGATGATGAAAAAGATCTCCGATTCCCAGGTGGTTTGTGGTCGTTTTTCCAATTCATATATTTATAAATGATTCGCTTTGCCTGAGATAAGGACATTTTCGTTTGGGGATTCCGGTAATTTTGATCCAATTCACCTAAATGTTCCAGTTGTTTGAAGTCTTCTTTTGTTGGGGGAATGTGAAAGTAATATTCATCCACCTGCACAAGTAAAGTAGAATGTTGATTGCTGAATTTTGGATGATCGGAAAAATGCAGACCTATTTTTTTTGCCCGATTTTCTTTTAATAGTTTATGAATTGTTTCCTTTTTAATATAGTATAAATGCTGTGGTTCAGGAGCGGTTTTCGCATGTCGGTTAACCGTATATAACGCCTGTGCTAATTCTTTTAGCGGAGTGTCTGAATCCATCATGCTCCTCCTTTCGATAAATCGGCTGCTTCTATTGCTAAAGTTTACACTTTTAAATTATGGATGGTGATTGACATATTTTGGTTTCATTCATTATCGTACCGTAAAGCCTGTCCAAGTTCAAGAAAAATCATAATGCCGCTGGATGGACAAACTTATAAGAAAAAAGAAGTTCCAATCCCTGTCCGAATTGGAACTCTTTCTTATTGTTACTGTACTTTTTTCAGATCCGAAATAATCGATTTCATATTATCAGAGATTGTACCGTTATAAGACTTAATTACTTCACCTTCAGGACTGACTAAGAAAAAGGAGGTGCCATGGGTCACTTGGTTTGTCCCTTCAGGCGGTTCTGCGAGTATACTTTTGAATGTTTTAATGGAAAGTTCTTTAATCGTATCAAAATCATAGCCCGTCAGAAAATTCCAGTTGGAAAAATCTGCCTTGTAGCTTTCACCGTATGCTTTCAATATTTCCGGGGTATCAAAATCCGGATCAACGCTGAAGGAGACTAATTGGGCGTCGATTCCTTCCTCTTTCATCATTTCTTGCAATTTTGCCATATTAGCTGTCATTGGCAGACAGACGTCAGTACAATTCGTAAAGATAAAATCGGCAATCCACCATTCTCCTTCTAAATCTTTTAAGCCAAAACTTTCCCCTTCCTGATTCACAAATTCAAACTCCGGCACTTCTTCGGACATCGTCGTTTCGATCGGATACCCGCCGCATGCAGAAAGAATGATACTTAAGCCGATGAGCAGGAATAGTTGTCTCATGTGAATGCTCCTTTTTACGTATATTGTTTCCAATTTAAGTATAACATTACAGCGGAGATTTGCCAGAAAAGGAGACAGGGTATGTTGTGAAAACTTTATGACAAATGTTCCTCGATGTGAAGGGCTGCAAAAATAGAGCTTTTCCAAAACATTTAAAGGAAAAGCTCTCATGTCCAGTTAGGAATAGTAGTTATAAGAATAGGTCGGATAAGGATAATACGGATAAACCGGAGGGTACGTATAAGGATAATATGGATACGGCTGAAACGCATTATATAGAAGCGGACCCAAAACTAATCCAGTTAAAAATGGCACGACCGGAAATACCCGCTGATTATCTCCGAAATAAGAGGGATAAATCGGATATTGCTCGTTCATATCAAAACTCTCTCCTCTTCACATTAATTTATTCTACATTGTATGCGATTCGTTTTTGAATAGAGCCTGGACATTTACCGTGAAGATTTAAGCTGATATACATGAATTTCCGGCTGACAGAACAGCCGGTATGGAAGTCTTGTTGTTCCAATGCCGCTGTTTACAAATAACGTAAAGTTTGGGTTGAGGACAAATTTGCCCCGAACGTATTTTTCTGCCATCAGCGGAGTATATACATGACCGATAAAAGGAAGGCGAATTTGCCCGCCGTGACTATGGCCAGACAGCTGGACATCGACAGTATAATGTACAGCTTTGTCGGCAAGATCCGGCTCATGGGCAAGCAAAATGGTAAAATCATTTTCACTTACAGAACGAAGGGTATGCTCAAAATCTGGTTTCCCAAGCATTCCGTCATCAATTCCTGCAAGAATTAATTTTTCCCGTTCCCTTTGAATGACAGTATGACTGTTTTGTAAAAGGACAAAACCGGAATTATCCATGCATTGGCGGATAATTTCTGTTCCGTAGCCGCCATGGTCATGGTTGCCATAAATCCAATATTTCCCATCCTTCGCCGTCAGCATCGACAATGCTTCCTGCAATCGGCCATAGTCATGGAACTTGTTTGGATTATCGACGAGATCTCCGGTAAATACAATCATATCAGGTTCTTGGGCATTGATGAGATGAATCAATTCATGCAGCTGGTCAATGGAATAGTGGAAGCCGACATGGGTATCGGAAAATTGGATAATCGTGTAATTGTCAAATTGCCGGGCAATTTTATCAGAAAAAATTTTTTCTTTCCGGATTTCAATTAGTGATGGTTCAATTTCCCGCGCATATAAATATCCTCCGCTCCCGATGCCGAGAAGTACAAACAAACTGGTTAATCCTTTTTTTAGGAAGGAACGTCGATTCATCTATGTCAAACCTCTCTCCGGTATCTTTTTTTGTTGAAAAATGGAATCTTTATTGGCGAAATATGCACCCGTGTATAGAATTTTCATCTTCAAGACATATTTTACGAATGGATAAGACATGATGGAGTTTAAATCTGCTTGCAGCCTTGAAATATGTATTTGCCGATGAGATATAAGAACTATATGGGATTGTATTCATTAGTGATACTGAGCAACTTTCGTTTGCTCTAATAACATCCTAACATGTTCAGCTTCCGCGGAATAATAATATATATGTTTTTTTGACTTTTTTTCACGGGAAGCTAACCGTTTTGATCGGGAAATCAAATGTTATGATTTAAACCGATTTCATGATAAACTTAAATTAAAGAAAACGTGTGTGTTATAAAGTTCTTTTAAAGGGGAGTAATACGATGAGCATGATTCAAGAAAATAAGCAGCTCACAGAGATTTCTGTAGGTGAGCTGATGATTCCCTCTGAAAAAGTTGCCCATGTACAAGTGAACAACCCGTTAGAGCATGCTTTATTAGTGCTGGTGAAATCCGGATACTCCGCAGTTCCGGTATTGGACGCTTCGTATAAATTAACTGGAATAATCGGAAAAACGATGATCTTAAATAACATACTAGGTTTGGAAAGAATCGAAACCGAAAAACTATCCGAATTGAAAGTGGAAGAAGTAATGAAGCGGGACATTCCTACGTTAACGAAGGATGATAATGTTTTAGATGGTTTAAATGCGGTAATTAATAATACCTTCGTCTGTGTAGTCGACCCGGATGGCTATTTTGACGGAATTTTAACCCGCAGAGCCATTTTAAAGCTATTAAAAAAGGAAATATATACTTCGAAATGGTTCAAAAAATAAAGCCGATATTTTCTTTTCTTTTCCTCACTTACTATTCTCATTGGATGATACATCATCTTCAAAGTTAAGTCGTGATTCCCATTTGTTTATTTGCATATATTATTTGCTAATGGTGAAACTACATATGTAACAACATATGTAGAGGAGGATTAGCAAATTGGCTCGAATTGGGGTAGAAGAATCGCTGACCCACGTAAAACAGGTATTAATAGAAATGGGTCATGAAGTCGTTGATTTACGGTCGGAAAGTGATGCAGCAGGGTGTGACTGTTGCATTGTTACGGGTATGGATGAAAATGTAATGGGAATTCAAGATGCGAGCATAGGCGGTCCGGTTATTAATGCACACGGATATAGTGCAGAGGCGATTTGTCAAATGGTCGATGAAAAATTAAGCTAGAACAGAAACAAAGACTTCTTCAGCTGAAGAAGTCTTTTTCCTTTCGGGAGAGCACGGTTTGCAAAATTATAAGAAGTTTTGTTCCCTATTTTTAAATATATTCATATATAGATTGTAGAAAAATTTTTAGGGGGATAAAGGATGCGCTTACGAGATCCATTGCCAAATTTAGAAAAGGCGGTAAATTTTTTAAACGAAAAACCGGTTAATCCAATATCAACACCATCACTCGTTTATTTTTGGTCCATCAGTTGTGGGGACTGTAAACGGCGAATGCCGGAAATCGAACGAATAAGAGAGGAGTTTCACGGACGATTACAGCTGATTTCGATTCATATGCCGCTGAGCAAAGCCGACGAAAACGTGGAAGAAA
Organism: Compostibacillus humi; assembly: GCF_014637175.1. GTDB lineage: Bacteria > Bacillota > Bacilli > Bacillales > Amphibacillaceae > Oceanobacillus > Oceanobacillus humi. The sequence goes on from NZ_BMEV01000011.1 coordinate 33,277, forward strand.
TCGAAAGGCTTTCCAGAAAGTACAAAATTCAAGAACCGATTATCATTGACAATGATTACTATTTTTCAACCATCTTTGGCACAAAATTTGTTCCCAGTTTTTACCTGTTTGATGGAAAGGGAAGACTGAGACATTTCCAGGCGACAAAGGGATTAAGGCCCTTAATGCATCGAATTAAAAAATTGGTGCTTGAAGCAGAAACGGCAGATTAAAAAATGGATATTGCTCCGGCAAAAGTTATGCTAATATGAGAGTGACAATTTCGTAATTGCTGGAGGAAATTCAATGAAAAAGGAATTTGCAGTTATCGGTTTAGGAAGGTTTGGCGGCAGTATTTGCCGGGAATTAAGCGGAGAAGGCATGGCGGTTTTAGCCATCGATAAAGATGAGGATAAAGTGAATCAATTTAAAAATATTGCAACTTACTCCGTTATCCTCGATTCTACTGATGAGGATGCGTTAAGAGAAATTGGCATTTCCAATTTTGAACATGTTATCGTCGCGATTGGTGAAAATATTCAGGCGAGCATTTTAACAACGGTTATATTAAAAGAACTGGGAGTGTCAAGAGTAACCGTTAAGGCGCAAAATGATTATCATGAAAAAATTTTAAGGAAAATTGGGGCAGATCAAGTTGTTCATCCGGAGCGGGATATGGGAAGGAGGCTTGCGCACAATTTTATTTCCAGCAACATATTAGACTATTTGGAGCTTTCCGATGACCATAGCATTGCCGAAGTGAAAGCAGGCAGGAAAATGGCCGGAAAAACGTTGGCTGATTTGGATATTCGCGCAAAATACGGCTGTACGGTAGTAGCGATTAAACAAGGAAGGGAGATTATCGTATCGCCATCAGCGGATGAGTCATTGCAGGAAGAGGATATTTTAATCGTCATTGGAGCAGACAAAGATTTGTCCCGGTTTGAGAAAAACCTGGTTATCGAAGAATAATGAACAGAAAAAGGGCCCCGTAAAAAATAGGGCCCTTTGCTTTTATACTTCCATAATAATTGGCAATACCATCGGTCTCCGTTTTGTCTTCTCATAAAGAAACGGTGCAATTGTATCAGTAATTTCATTTTTAATTTCGGACCATTGATTCGTTTTCCGTTCCATTACTTTCTCCAAATGGCTGGAAACGAGCTTTTGCGCTTCATTGATCAGATCTTCCGATTCCCTCATATAGACAAATCCTCGGGAAATAATATCAGGTCCTGCCGCAATTTTATAATCTTTCATGTTGATGCTCACAACAACGATGACGAGTCCTTCTTCGGATAAAATTCTCCGGTCGCGAAGTACGATATTGCCGATATCCCCAATACCGCTTCCATCAACGTAAATAGAACCAGATGGAATTTTTCCGGCAATTTCAGCGGTATCTTTGCCTAAAGCTAATACATCGCCATTATCCATAATAAAACAGTTTTCTCTTTCAACACCGCATAATTCAGCCAATTTTGCATGTTCGATAAGCATGCGGTATTCCCCGTGAATTGGCATAAAATATTTTGGTTTCATCAGTCGGAGCATCAGTTTTTGCTCTTCCTGGCTTCCGTGGCCTGATGTATGAATATTGTTTAACTTGCCATGAATAACTTCGGCGCCGGCCCGGTATAATTTGTTAATCGTTCTCGATACGCTCACCGTATTTCCAGGGATTGGAGAGGAGGAAAATACGACTGTATCACCAGGAATCAGCTGAATTTGGCGATGGGTGCCATTTGCAATCCGTGACAAGGCAGCCATCGTTTCTCCTTGGGAACCGGTGCATAAAATGGCGACTTCATTTGCCGGCAATCGATTAATTTGATTACCGTCAATAAATGTATCTTTTGGCACCTGTATATACCCAAGTTCCTGGCCTAAATTAATCGCAGATTCCATACTGCGGCCGAACACTGCTACTTTTCGGTTATGTTTTACAGCTGCTTCGACCATTTGTTTTAAACGGTAAATATTGGAGGCAAAGGTAGCGAAAATTAGTCTGCCGCTAATTCGGTTAAAAATATCATTTATGCTTTCACCAACAACTCTCTCGGACATGGTAAATCCGGGCACTTCACTATTTGTACTGTCTGATAATAGGCACAATACTCCTTCTTTTCCGATTTCCGCCATTTTCGTCAAGTTTGCCGGCTCACCTACCGGCGTAAAATCAAATTTAAAATCACCGGTATGAACGATATTGCCTGGCGGTGTTTTCACAACAATCCCGTAAGCATCAGGAATGCTGTGGGTAGTCCGGAAAAAAGTAACAGAGGTTTTACGGAATTTAATAACATCATCTTCCTGTATTACATTTAACTTTGCATTTCTGAGCAATCCATGTTCTTCCAATTTGTTACGAATCAGTCCGATTGCGAGTTTTCCAGCATAAATTGGCACATTAATTTCCCGCAGCAAATATGGAATACCGCCAATATGGTCCTCGTGTCCATGGGTAATAAACAGACCTTTAATTTTATCCTGATTTTGGACGAGGAACGTATAATCAGGAATGACATAGTCAATTCCTAACAGTTCGTCTTCAGGAAATTTAATTCCAGCATCGATGATGATAATCTCATCTTGAAATTGAACAGCGTACATATTTTTTCCGATTTCATCCAATCCACCTAAAGCGAAGACAGCAGTCTGATCATTTTTTACAAATTTCATCGTTACGCATTCTCCAATTTAAAATGATCTGATTGTTTTTCGTAATTTAGGTGGGCTTCGTTCAATGGCTGGATATATTCAATATTGTGCTGGAAATTTCTTTCTCTTAAAATTTGCCGTACTTCTCTTACTGATTGTGCTTCTATATATATACTTTTCGTTCGTTCACGAATAGGCATTTCACCATCTAATTCCTGATATAATACCTTAAAAATCATACAAATCTCTCCTATCTTCCATTACCGATGATGAACAACAGTAATTTTATCAGGAGCGATGTGTTATTTTCCGTTTCTTTCTCTGTATATACGTGCCTATATCCTTTGATTGGTTTGCTTACTGGTAGTCTTGTTCAAATGTTGTCGGTACACGTCCTTCTTTACCTAATAATTCCTTCCAACGTTTCTTTAGCTTTTCTTTTAACCGTTTTAACATGATGTTCACGACTCCTTTCAATAGATTAAGAAAAGCTTTAAAAACATCTACCGTTCCAATCCCTCTTATCTATAGTATAGTATGTTTTGGAAAATATGGAAACAAAAAAAGCAAATCGAGCGGTTAAAATAGGCATTGATATGCATATTTTGAACAGAAATACCGGATTTATTCATTGGAGCAGCGGGCATTGCGGCAAAAAAAATACCCATTGAAATAAATTTATTCAATGGGTATCGCACCTTCCGGAACTTTATAAGGGTGCTTTTCATCAATGTGGTCGTAGAACATAATCCCGTTTAAATGGTCGATTTCATGCTGAAAGACAATGGCTGGGTAGCCTTTAAGACGCAATTTCAGTTCCTTTCCATCCATATCTGTCGCTTTCACCGTAATCCGTGCATGGCGGACAACGAATCCTTCGACAGGGCGGTCGACAGATAGACACCCTTCCCCGCCGGCTAAATAGGACTTTTCCACCGAATGGCTGACAATTTTGGGATTGACGAGGCCGTAACTGTATAATTTGCCAGATGTGTCTTCAAAGTGAACAGCGATTAATCTTTTTTCGATCCCTAACTGGGGTGCCGCCAATCCGACTCCGGCCCGGAGCTGATATTTTTGCGCCATTTCTTCGTCCTGGCTGTTTTTTAGAAACTCAAGCATGTCATTTAACAATTTTTTCTCTTCTTCTCCAATAGGCAAGGGAACTTCTTTTGCTTGCCTTCTTAAGGAAGGATGCCCTTCCCGGACAATATCTTTCATTGTAATCATCGTCCATACTCCTTTATTGTTGATCTTGTGTGATAAAAATATTTTAACATAAATACTCTATGACTATCATATAATTGCTAATAGATATGATAGACAAGCCCTATTTTTTGTATGTTTTATGCTATACTGTAAAACATAAAAATATCGTAATGTTGGGGAGGATTGGGAGTGTTAACGCGTAATTTTCTTTTATTTCATATGATGTTATTCAGCCTCCTTTTGCTATTAGCCGGATGTGCTGGACAAAACGCATCCGAGAAAATTTACACCCATTTGGAGGAAGCGGTTCAATTGGAAGAGGACTTTGAGCAGCAGCAAGAAGCAATTACTGATCTGGAGCGGGAAGAGCAACAAATTTATAGTGAGATTATTGAACTTGGAATGGACGAGTTTGATAAAATCGTCAATTTATCGGACCAAGCGATTGAAATTATTGAAGAAAGGAGAAAATTGATTGATAAGGAGAAGGAGAGCATAAAAAAATCCGAGGAAACGTTTCTGCAAATCGAACCATTATTAAACGATTTAAAGGAAGAAAAGCTGCAGCAAAAAGGCGAAACGATGTTTCACGTCATGCAGGACCGTTACGCTTCCTATGATGAACTGCATGATGCGTATTTAGCTTCATTGGAGCTGGAAAAGGAATTATATGAAATGCTGAAGGACGAAGACTTGGAGCAGGAAACATTAACCGAGCAAATTAACAAAATAAATGACAGCTATAAACAAGTACTAGAAATTAATGACGAATTTAATGAACTGACGATTGAATACAATAACTTAAAAAAGGAATTTTATGAATTGGCGGAGTTGGATGTTTCCCTTGAAAACGATTAGGACGGGTATCCTTAAGGATGCCCCTCTTTTTATTTCGGAAACATCGGAATAATCTTTTCATTATTAGGTTATGCTACAGTCCGAAATCCAAATCGGCACCGAATGGAATGAACTGTGATAACACAGATACAAAAACTTATATAACAGAGTAGTACAGCTTGATGGCAACGGTATATGATTTTATTACTTTTCCATATATAACTGTACAAATTTATTGACCTTTATAGTTGAATGAGCTATATTGTAATTGGTTCTATTGTATCAGTTTTTCTTTTAATATTTTTATAACAGTTTTACACTTTATTTTAGGATATTAAAGAAAACGGATACAAAAGAAATATTAAAGTACAGTTTTTTCTGTTTTGGGAAAGGCTAGAAATGATATTAAAATTTGCGAGAGAAAGGAAGAGGTGAACGATGTTGAAACACGTTCTAGAAACTGTTGAAAATCAGTTTGAAATGCTCCAGATTCTTAATGAAGAAGGAAAAATTGTCAATGAAGACCTAGTTCCTGACTTATCGGATGATGAGTTGAAGGAACTAATGCGGAGAATGGTCTACACCCGTATTTTAGACCAGCGTTCCATTGCGTTAAACCGTCAAGGACGACTAGGATTCTATGCGCCGACTGCCGGACAGGAAGCATCCCAGCTTGCTAGTCATTTTGCGCTGGAAAAAGAAGACTTCCTGCTGCCAGGGTATCGGGACGTTCCGCAATTAATTTGGCATGGCTTGCCGCTATATCAAGCCTTCCTGTTTTCTAAAGGTCATTTCCATGGAAACCAAATTCCTGAAGATATGAACGCGCTGCCGCCGCAAATTATTATCGGCGCCCAATATATCCAAACGGCCGGAGTAGCCTTAGGAATGAAAAAACGCGGCAAAAAGGCTGTTGCAGTAACATACACAGGCGATGGCGGTACTTCCCAAGGGGACTTCTATGAAGGAATTAACTTTGCCGGGGTCTATAAAGCTCCTGCTATCTTCATTGTTCAAAATAACGGCTTTGCTATCTCTGTTCCGCGGGAACTGCAAACAAACGCGAAAACATTGGCACAAAAAGCAGTAGCAGCGGGAATTGAAGGTATCCAAGTAGACGGTATGGACGTGTTTGCTGTATATGCTGCGACAAAACATGCCAGGGAACGTGCAATTAATGGAGAAGGGCCAACACTTATTGAAACAATTACGTATCGTTATGGTCCGCATACAATGTCTGGTGATGATCCTACCCGTTATCGTTCGGAAGAACTGGATAACGAATGGGCGAAAAAAGATCCACTTATCCGTTTCCGCAAATACTTAGAAAGCAAGAACTTGTGGTCGGAAGAAGAAGAAAATAAAGTGATTGAAGAAGCAAAAGAGGATATTAAGAATGCCATCAAACAGGCTGAGAAATATCCAAAACAGAAAGTAACTGACTTGATTGCAAATATGTTCGAAGAGCTTCCATCCCATCTCGCTGAACAAATGGAAGAATATAAAGCAAAGGAGTCGAAGTAAACTATGGCACAAATGACTATGATTCAAGCAATTACTGATGCGATGCGCAATGAATTAAAAAAAGACGAAAATGTGCTTATTTTTGGGGAAGACGTTGGTAAAAACGGCGGGGTTTTCCGGGCGACAGACGGCTTACAGGCTGAATTCGGGGAAGACCGGGTATTCGATACTCCGCTTGCTGAATCAGGTATCGGCGGTTTAGCCATCGGACTTGCATTAGAAGGCTTCCGTCCAGTACCGGAAATTCAATTCTTCGGCTTCCTTTTCGAAGTAATGGATTCTGTTGCCGGACAAATGTCCAGAATGCGTTACCGTACAGGCGGACGCTGGAATATGCCGATTACTGTCAGATCTCCATTTGGCGGCGGTGTACATACACCTGAGCTGCATGCGGATTCATTAGAAGGGTTAGTTGCCCAAACGCCAGGATTAAAGGTAGTTATTCCATCCACTCCATATGAGGCGAAGGGGTTATTAATCTCTGCAATCCGCGACAACGATCCGGTAATTTTCCTTGAACATATGAAACTTTATCGCTCTTTCCGCGAAGAAGTTCCTGAAGAAGAATACACGATTGAGATTGGAAAAGCAGATGTGAAACGGGAAGGAACAGACGTAACACTTATCGCTTATGGCGCTATGGTACATTCTTCCTTAAAGGCAGCAGAAGAGCTGGAAAAAGATGGCATTTCCGCAGAAGTAATCGACTTGCGCACTGTATCCCCGATTGATATCGATACAATTATCGAATCGGTGAAGAAAACGAATCGTGCAGTTGTTGTGCAAGAAGCGCAAAAACAAGCAGGTATTGCGGCAAACGTTGTTACTGAAATCCAAGAGCGGGCTATTCTCCATTTGGAAGCACCAGTGCTTCGTGTCGCGGCACCAGATACGGTTTATGCATTTTCCGATGCAGAAGAAGTATGGCTTCCGAATCATAAGGACATCGTAGAAAAAGTACACGCAGTGTTGAATTTTTAATTTGAGGAGGTACTCATTCATGGCATTTGAATTTAAGTTTCCCGACATTGGTGAAGGGATTGCCGAAGGTGAAATTGTTAAATGGTTTTTTAAAGAAGGCGACGAAGTAAAAGAAGACGACGTGCTCTGTGAAGTACAAAATGATAAGGCTGTAGTAGAAATTCCTTCGCCAGTGGAAGGTACGGTAAAAGCAATCCACGTTGGCGAAGGAGAAGTAGCCAGAGTCGGCGATGTGTTTATTACCATCGATGCAGAAGGGTATGAAAGCGAGCCGGCAGCTGAGGAAAAGACGGAAGCTCCTTCTGAAGCTCAAGCTGAAAAACCGGCTGAAGCAAAAGCGCCATCCGATGCAAAAGCAGACGGCAAACGGGTGATCGCCATGCCTTCCGTCCGGAAATATGCAAGAGACAATAATGTAAATATCCATGAAGTAACTGGCACCGGCAAAAATGGCCGAGTATTAAAAGAAGATATTGACCGATTCTTGGCAGGAGGAGAAACAGCTCCTGTTGCGGCTGAAACAACTTCGGTTCCAGAGGAAAAAGCAGCACCAGCTCCTGCTGAACCAGTCGTTCTTAGCGGAGACTTCCCTGAAACCCGTGAGAAGATGTCGCCAATCCGGAAAGCAATTGCAAAAGCAATGGTAAATTCCAAGTCGAAGGCACCGCATGTTACTCTGATGGATGAAGTGGACGTGACAGCACTTGTTGCCCATCGCAAGAAATTTAAGCAGGTCGCGCTGGACCAAGGCATTAAACTTACGTATTTGCCGTATGTTGTAAAAGCACTTGTTTCGGCGTTAAAACGATACCCGATCCTAAATGCATCCATCGATGAGGATACAGATGAAATTATCCAAAAACATTATTACAACATCGGAATTGCTGCCGATACGGATAAGGGATTGCTCGTACCTGTAGTGAAACATGCTGATCGCAAATCGATTTTCGCCATATCGAAAGAAATTAATGAATTGGCAGAAAAAGCTAGAAATGGTAAACTAACACCAGATGAGATGAAAGGCGCTTCAAGTACGATTTCCAATATCGGTTCTGCAGGCGGTCAATGGTTTACACCAGTAATCAACTATCCAGAAGTTGCTATTCTAGGCATTGGCCGAATTGCTGAAAAACCGATTGTCCGGGATGGGGAAATTGTTATCGCTCCAGTACTTGCAGTTTCCTTGAGCTTTGACCACCGCATCGTTGACGGCGCGACAGCTCAAAATGCCTTAAATCAAATCAAACGGTTGTTAAATGATCCACAATTAATCATGATGGAGGCGTAGGTAATGGTAGTAGGAGATTTTCCAATTGAAGTGGATACTCTCGTCATCGGAGCAGGTCCAGGGGGATATGTAGCTGCAATCCGTGCTGCCCAGCTGGGACAAAAGGTTACCATAGTTGAAAAAGGTTCCCTTGGAGGAGTATGTTTAAACGTGGGCTGTATCCCTTCAAAAGCATTAATCGAAGCAGGGCATACCGTACAACATGCCCGCGGCAATGAAGAACTGGGGATTACTTCTTCTGATGTCAAGGTAGATTTCTCCAAAGTTCAAGAATGGAAGGGAAACGTTGTTAAAAAGCTTACTTCTGGTGTAGAAGGGCTGTTAAAAGGAAATAAAGTTGATATTGTCAAAGGGGAAGCATATTTTGTAGACAGCCATACAGTTAAAGTAATGGATGAAAAAAGCTCCCAAACATATAAGTTCAACAATTGTATTATCGCAACCGGGTCAAGACCGATTGAAATCCCTGCATTCAAATTCTCAGATCGTGTCTTGGATTCCACTGGCGCCCTTAACTTAAAGGAAATTCCGAAAAAGTTAGTTGTCATCGGTGCTGGATATGTCGGAAGCGAATTAGGAACCGCTTATGCAAATTTTGGCACGGAAGTAACGTTCCTTGAAGGTGCGAAAGATGTGCTTGGCGGATTTGAAAAGCAAATGACCCAATTGTTTAAAAAACGGGTTAAGAAAAAAGGCGCAACCATTATTACCGAAGCAATGGCGAAAAGCGTTGAAGAAACAGAAAACGGCGTGAAAGTTACGTATGAAGCAAAAGGTAAAGAAGAAACAATCGAAGCAGATTACGTATTAGTTACCGTTGGCCGCAGACCGAATACCGACGAACTCGGGCTGGAGCAAGTTGGCATTGAAATGGACGAAAGAGGCATAATCCAAGTAGATAAACAATGCCGTACGAATATTCCAAACATCTATGCTATTGGTGATATTGTACCAGGTGCTCCGCTTGCCCATAAAGCTTCCTATGAAGGAAAAGTGGCTGCGGAAGCAATCAGCGGCAAAAAATCGGAAGTGGATTATATCGGTATGCCGGCAGTTGCCTTCGTTGAGCCGGAGCTTGCTATGGTCGGCTTAACAGAACAACAAGCAAAAGAACAAGGCTACAACGTAAAAGTAGGCAAATTCCCATTTGCTGCCAATGGACGTGCCTTGTCACTCAACGAAACGGATGGCTTCCTAAAACTTGTCACCCGGAAAGAAGACGGGTTAATTTTAGGAGGACAAATCGCAGGACCAAACGCAAGCGACATGATTTCCGAAATCGGGTTAGCAGTAGAAGCCGGAATGACTGTAGAAGATTTAGCATTAACGATTCACGCCCACCCAACATTGGGAGAAATTACGATGGAAGCAGCCGAAGTTGCATTAGGATCTCCAATTCATATACTATAATGGTCATTAAGGGTGATTCGCTTAGAATCACCCTTTATTATGCAAAAAAATAAAGAAAAAAGGATTCAGTTAAATTGGGTAAAGAAAAAAAGAAAATGTATTTTCTGCTTATTGCAGGAATTTTATTTGTATCCTTTAATTTGCGGCCGGGCATTACTTCAGTTGGTCCGGTAATCGGCATGATTCGCGATGATATAGGCTTATCCAATTGGAGTGCCGGCATATTAACGAGTTTGCCGTTAATTGCCTTTGCTCTTATTTCGCCAGTCGCACCTCAGCTTGGAAAAAGGATTTCGAATGAAAGGGCCTTATGTTTAGGGCTTGCCATTCTCGCCTTTGGCATCGGAATCCGCTCTCTATTTTCACCTTTCCTCTTTTTAGGCACTTGGTTTGTAGGAGCAGGAATAGCTATTTGCAATGTGCTATTGCCAGGCGTCGTTAAAGAGCAGTTTCCGGAGAAAGTAGCTTTGCTGACCGGCCTTTATTCGGTCGCCATGGGAATTTTTGCCTCCGTCGCACCTGGGTTAAGTATTCCGATAGCTGAGAAGCTGAATCTCGGCTGGGAAAATGCATTGCTCCTTTGGGCAGTTCCCGCAGTCATCGGAACATTTCTTTGGCTTTACATTAGTAAAAATACAAGGAATCAGGAGGATGTTAACATTCGGGTGCAAAAGAAAAAGCGTCCCAAATATGGCGCTCTCTCTTAGCATGGCAGCTAGCCTTTTTTATGGGGCTGCAGTCATTTTTATTTTATGTCACCATTTCCTGGCTTCCGGAAATGATGACAGCGAAAGGAATAGACATCGAAACGGCCGGGTGGATGCTGTCTGTTACCCAATTGGTCGGCTTGCCCTTTGGTTTTCTTGCACCCGTACTGGCCGGACGCTTCAAATCCCAATGGTTTCTTGTTATCATGTTAGGCGGTTTTGCCCTCTTCGGTTATGTTGGATTATTCATTGGAACAGCTAGTTTTGCTGCTCTATTTGTCTATTCTGTTTTTATCGGCATGGCATTAGGAGGGATTTTTCCGTTGTGCTTGGCTTTTATTGCCTTACGGGCTAGAACAGCAGGACAAGTTGCCCAACTGTCGGGAATGGTTCAATCGATCGGCTATTTGTTGGCTGCAATCGGCCCGATGTTCATCGGTTATTTGCATGATATATCCGGAACATGGTCAATCCCATTAATTGCTATTATTATTGTAACTATTTTCGTCATTATTTTTGGCGTCCTTTCCGCCCGGGACCGTTACGTTGCTTAAACTTTTTTGCCTTCAATAAAGCATAATCAAGTGCTCCGATGCAGATCCCGGGAAGGAGCCATGCCAGAAAATCCTCAAATAATTCATTTCCATATCTTCTCTTTAGTTCCGTAACACTTTGATTCCCGTAAAATGTAGATTCATAACCTGTTATTCCAACGCTTTAGCATGTATTTTGCATAAATATTATTCTCTGAGGCAACATATAACTCTTTTTGGATAAAAGTGACATACTAATTAGTTGTTGACAGTCTTAATGTGTTACATTATAATAAAATTAAGCTTAACAAAAGGAGATGGCAAAATGGGTATAATCGTTTGTCAAGATTGTGATAAAGTAATAGAAACATATGAAGATGAAAAAGTTACTACGTTGTATGGAACATGCCCAGAATGCAATGATTGTGAATAATAGATAATGCTGTCCTCGTTATGAAGCGAGGACAGTTTTTATTTGCTTATAAAATATGGACTGTTTGTAACTGCGAAATTATTTTGATACTATCGAATAAAAGGCAAAGGGGGATGAAAGAATGAAATGGAACACTAGGGTAACAGAATTACTGTCGATTCAATATCCGATCATTCAAGGAGGATTAGCATATCTTGCCTATTCAGAATTGGCTGCTGCGGTATCAAATGCTGGCGGTTTAGGCCAGATTACGGCCATGAGCTTAAAAACTCCGGAAGATTTACGGGACGAAATACATAAAGTAAGAAAACTGACAAATAACCCTTTTGGCGTTAACTTTGCCATCGGGCAGCATGGAAGGCCTTATGAACATATGCTTGAGGTAGCAATTGAAGAAAAAGTTCCAGTTATTTCTATTACAGGCGGAAATCCAAAGGGGATTTTAGATAAAGTCCGGGGAACTGGAATAAAAACGCTCGTCTTAGTAGCAGCAAAACGGCAGGCAAAAAAGGCCGAGTCACTTGGTGCCGATGCGGTAATGGTTGTCGGACAGGAAGGGGGAGGACACCTTGGACGGAGCGATTTAGGCACCTTTGTTCTAACACCAGAAGTAGTTGATCATGTTTCCATCCCTGTAATTGCTTCAGGAGGAATAGTGGACGGCCGTTCCTTTTTGGCCGCATTGAGTTTAGGGGCAGAAGGTATTGAGATGGGGACGCGGTTTATTGCAACGAAAGAGTGTGTTCATGCCCATCCCCAGTACAAAAAGGATATATTAGCAGCGGACGAAAACAGCACTGTAGTCATAAAACGGTCCATCGGAGCTCCAGCACGTGCATTAAAAAATGCTTGGACTGAAAAAATATTAAAAATTGAAGAAGAAAACGGAGGCTACGAAGCGCTAAAAGATTATATTAGCGGGGAAGCGAATAAACGTTATATTCATCACGGCGAAATGGATAACGGTTTTGGCTGGGCAGGTCAATCTGCCATCCGAATACACGATATTCCAACGGTAGAACAACTGATTCATTCAATACTTTCTGAAGCGGAGGAGATTGTAAGCAAGTGGAGATAGCTGTCTCCGCTTTTTTTATTTATGAAGAGCTAAAAGGAGATGATGCATGAAAGGCTTGATAACTAGTAAGAAGGAATGAAGCAAAAAACAGTGAAAGTATCGTTTTATTAATCCCTTTTGAACCATTGTCACAGATGACGAACCAATTTAGCAGACGGTCATAAAATATATAAAATACTTGGCATATCCAGGTGTGAGGAGGTGAAACATTGAAATTTGTCATTGAGTCGATGAATAAGGAGAAAGAAAGAAAAAAGCTGCCGGTTATTAAGATGGAAATCGACTATGAACTGCTTACATTACATGATGCGATGAAAGCAGGAGATAAAGTCCAGATTATCAAATCAAAAGAACGGTTAAAAGTGTTGAGGGAACAATTAATGAAATTAATGGATACATCCTAAAGGGAATCTGTATATTCATTCACGAAAATGACGTCATCCCTTCTTTTTGTTACAATGAGTACAATTAGTTGTAGTGGAGGCGTCATAATGAAAAAAATACAACGAGATCAGCTATACGATCAGGCAAAAGCTTGGGTGCTGGAAGCAGGAAAAAATATTCGGGAAAAAATGACAGGCACTTTCGAAATTGCTTCCAAGTCAAATCCGAATGATTTGGTGACGGAAATTGATAAAAATACAGAGGAATTTTTCGTACAGAGGATTAAGGAAACCTTTCCGAACCATGGCATCATCGGGGAAGAAGGCTATGGGGATAAGTTGACATCATTGGACGGTATCGTGTGGATTATTGATCCGATTGACGGAACGATGAATTTTGTCCATCAAAAACGGAATTTCGCCATTTCCGTCGGAATATATAAGGACGGCGTTGGAGAAATCGGCATAATATATGATGTTATGGCAAATAATTTGTACCATGCGAAACGTTCTGAAGGGGCATATAAAAATGCCCGGAAGCTGGCACCGCTGAAAATGAATCCGATTTTTTCGGAAGCGATTATCGGTATGAATCATTTCTGGCTTTGCGAAAATCGGCATGTAGATGAAAAAGTAATGCAGCAATTTGTCCGCACAATCCGAGGAGCAAGAACTTACGGCTCTGCAGCATTGGAATTTGCCTTTCTTGCCGAGGGAATTATCGATGGCTATATATCGATGAAACTGTCACCATGGGATATTGCCGCTGGCAAAGTCATTGCCGAGGAAGTGGGAGGATTGGTGACGACCATCGATGGCGAGGAGCTGACTATGCTCGATAAAAGCACTGTGCTCGCTTGTAATCGGCAATTACATCATGATATTGCTTCATTTATAAAAAAGGGAAGAAAGTGACAAATTGTCACTTTCTTTTTCTCTTTAGCCAGAATCCTGAGCCCATAAAGCCAAATCCAAGCAAGAGAAACAGAACGAGGAGCCATACATTTCCCATAGAAAGGGCAATACCAACTCCGGAAAACATCCCAATTACTAAAATTGCCAAAATGAGCATCATTATGTCCAAATTTTTCATAGTAACACCTCAGTTTTTTTCTATTTACTATATTGTTCATTGTTAAACTAGCAAGATGTTAAAACTTCTTGTATGATAAGAATTGGAACAAGAGCTAATGGGGGAGACGCATGGAAAAATTACATCTCGTTTTTGACTTCGTTGTCGAAGTAAACGGCATTGAAAATATTTTTTGGATTTTTTATGTAATGAATTTTATCCTATCGATTATTGCTTATGAACTAGGTTTTGCAAAGAAATTGCCGCTTTTTAAAAAGCTGATTGTTTATATACTGATGTTCATCGGTGTATATATCATTACAATATTCAGTACCGTCATGCGCATGCCTACCGTTGAGGTACTGATTGTTACGATTATAGTTCTGGCTATATATCGGACAAGGCTTTATTATCAGCGAAAGGCAAAAGATTAAAGTTTTCCTATTAGGTGGTCAACTTCTCTCGTGACCACCTTTTATTATTGGAAAGACTTAGAATAATTCATCGTTATCCTTTTTTTCCTGATATAATCGAAATTTTCCGGTAGCATGCCTTTTTTGTGTATTCGTACCTATTCGTTCATAGCATGATTTGCATAAATACATATATATACGCCGGTTGCGCAGGCGCTTTGCATGCAATGAATCATCTGGCAGTGTATCGATACGGTCACATATCGTACATTTTACTTGCATATTTTCACCCCAAAACGAATTCAATTTTACCCGGGACTTTTGGCTTTTAAAAATATTGCAGCCATACCATTTTATTATACAAGGTAGAGGGGAAAATGTCTGTTAATGTTGCTATTGTTTTGGCAGAGTAAGAAAAAAACTAACAAGCAGGTTTTCACTCCGCTTGTTAGTTTTACAAGTTTATCTGTTTAAATTTTCATTGGACTGCTCCTCTTCAATATCTTCCAGCTCTTTTTCCTTATTTTCCGGCATGATTTGTTTGTTTTGATCTGGTTCTTGAGGAGGATTTTCATTTAGAGGGAACTCAGGCATAAATCGCCCTACGATTTCTGCAATTTCTTCGATAACCCCTTGAACCGGATGGCCTTGCTGAATTTTGTATCCCATATCACGCAATCTTTCCATTACATCACCATCGGCAATGACGACCGCCGTTTTGCCGTAAGGATCATGATACAGAGCTTCCAATACGCTATATTTGATCGTGCCAACTCGAGATCTATCTAAATCTTTATCAACATCGATTCCAACTACCGTATACGGACCAGCAACAATGGCTGCTGCATCGTTTACTTCCGGAACACTGGAAGCTACATTCGCCAAATGAGCGGCAATTTCTGAGTTTGTCAAGTCTAATTTTTCAGTCGGCTCGGAATCTTTAACATTTACAATCGGCTGATCTTGATTGTTCGTTCTTTCTTGCTCAAGGGCCTGATCATCTTCCTGGCTGCATCCTGCCAGGAAAGCAAAAAAGAAAATGGCGATGAGATGAAGATGAAATTTCATGTTTCATTCCTCCTTATTTCATGTGCTTATTTTGAGTATTAAAGGGAAAAATATACAAAAAAGGTTGATTGTCTGCTGACAATCAACCTAAGAAATGCAATTATACAATCATTATTTTATTTATATTTTTTATCGGTTCATCTTTATTCGAACCGTCACCATAGTAAAAATGAACAGGGCCGTCTTCTCTTAACGGTTTTCCGTCTTTGGCAAACAGCAGATACCCTTCCTTTAAGGCTTTCAGGGTGATTTTTGTTTTATGTTCATCCTTCGTTAATAGGTAGGCGGCAGCAGCATCTTCCGTTATTTCTGCATTTTGGATAAAGTCTTTAAGCGGCATCACGTAGGAATTTTTAAGAACGTCTTTATTGAGGTTTTTCTCTACATTATCATTAATGTTCGGGTATTTCTGCTGATACACTTCCCGGTTCCATCGTTCCATCGCTTTTTCCGCTTCTGATTTTTCCTGCTGTTTTTCTGCCTTTTTTTCCTTGAAAGCTTCGTCTAATGGAACTTTCCTGCTGTCAAATATCCATACTGTTGGATCTAACGTAATAGAGTATTTCACTTTCCCGACAATCGTCACAATCATTATGTATCCCTCCAGTTGATCCTCTAAAAAATAGCAGTTAAGTATATGTTTGTTAGGCATATAATAACTGGAAATAGAAAAAAATTCTCCAATACTTTAATCGTAATATAGTCTGTTCATAAAAGAAAGAACTTCTTTAATTTATTTGCATTTTTCAAGTGTAAAGGATAATATAATATAAAGAAAGTCTTTTAGCGGAGGGGATAGATTTGATGCCTGAGGTGACTGTAAATCATCGTGAAAAAGCCCACGCTCTTCTTAAGGCTGATGCGGATAAAATTTTGCGACTTATTGAAGTTCAAATAGAAAATTTAACGATGCCCCAATGTCCTGTTTATGAGGATGTTTTGGATACACAAATGTTCGGACTTTCTCGGGAGATAGATTTTGCCGTTCGCTTAGATCTTATAAGTGAAGAAGAAGGAAAAGCATTGATGGAAAACCTGGAAAAGAAGCTGAATATTTTACACGAAGCTTCCCAAAACTCTTTATAAAGTGACGGGATATTATCACTTGCGATGAAAGAAAAACTTTGCCGATCCATGTCAAAATGGCAAGGTTTTTTTGTTTATATATGGCTTTATTGTTTTTCGATATAAAAAGGTATTTATAAATCTATGGAAATAGAAATATGTGTTACACTTTTTGGGGATATGTGTTATACTAATTAATAATTTCTATTTTCATCCATACTTTGAACCGGGGAGAAGTAAGATGATAGATAGAATAAAATATTATGATTTTACACTTATGATTACACCGCTGCTGCTATGCGGGTTTGGCCTGATCATGATTTACAGCGCAAGCATGGTGACTGCGGTAATGGAAGGTTATGACAGCAATCATTATTTAATTCGCCAGCTAATGTGGTTTGCGCTCGGGCTAATCGGTTTTGCCTTTACTAGTGTGTTTCCATACCGATATTACCAAAAGCTGATGAAAATTATTATTTTAACAATCCTTATATTGTTAGCTGGATTATTTGTTTTTGGTACAGAAGTAAACATGGCAAAATCGTGGTATATCTTTGGCCCGTTAAGCATGCAGCCTTCCGAATTTGCAAAATTGGGTTTAATTATGTATCTCGCTTCCGTATACTCCAATAAACAGTCTTATTTAGACGAGTTTAATCGCGGAGTGTTGCCTCCGCTCATTATGACAGGCCTGATTATCGGAATGATCGTTTTGCAGCCCGATATTGGAACAGCCGCGATTATTTTTCTGATTGCCTGCTCTGTCATTTTTAGTTCCGGTATCCGTTTCAAACATTTGTTCTTCCTTTTCTCCATTGGTGTGCTAGTGCTTTTAGCATTTCTTCCGTTTATGAAAACAGAGGAGCGGATTTCCCGTTTCACAGGCGCATATCAGCCTTTTGAAGCGCCAGAAACCGATGGGTATCAGCTTATTCAATCCTATTTGGCCATTGGTGTTGGCGGATTAACCGGACAAGGTCTCGGACAAAGTGTTCAAAAATTAGGATACTTAACTCAGGAGTATACCGACTTTATTATGGCAATCATCGCCGAAGAGTTAGGATTTATTGGAGTCGTCATCGTTATTGGATTGTTAGCTACAATCGTTTTGCGAGGTTTGTATATTGCTAGGAAATGCCCGGACAGTTTTGGCTCGCTTCTCGCCATTGGCATCAGTTCAATGGTTGGAATTCAAACATTTATTAACCTTGGAGCCATCAGCGGCTTGCTACCCATTACTGGTGTGCCGTTGCCATTTGTAAGCTATGGCGGCTCTTCTTTGTTAATTATGTTAATTGCAATGGGGATACTAAATAATATTGCAATGAAAGTAAGAAAAGAAGAAATGACATCCGAAAGCTAACCAATTTTACATAGAGGAGGAAAAATATGAGCAGCATTCGTACAATCAATAAGTTATTAGTAGCAAACCGTGGGGAAATTGCCATTCGTGTTTTCCGTGCTTGTACGGAAATGAATATTAGAACCGTCGCAATCTATTCCAAGGAGGATTCCGGTTCTTATCACCGTTTTAAGGCAGATGAAGCATACTTGATTGGTAAAGGGAAAAAACCGATCGATGCTTATTTAGATATTGAAGGTATTATTGAACTGGCAAAAAGAGTCGGTGTGGATGCGATTCATCCGGGATATGGGTTTTTATCCGAGAATATTGAGTTTGCCCGGCGATGTGAGGAAGAAGGAATCATTTTTGTCGGTCCAACGACGGAACATTTAAGCATGTTTGGCGATAAAGTAAAAGCACGGGAACAGGCTAAGCTTGCCGGACTTCCGGTAATTCCGGGAAGTGACGGTCCGGTGAACTCCTTGGAGGAAGTAGTTTCTTTTGCCGAACAATACGGCTACCCGATCATTATTAAAGCTTCCCTCGGCGGCGGCGGAAGAGGAATGCGGATTGTCCGCAACGAAAAAAGTCTTGCTGAAGCGTACGAAAGGGCAAAGTCCGAGGCAAAAGCTGCCTTTGGCAATGATGAAATTTATGTAGAAAAACTCATCGAAAATCCAAAGCATATTGAAGTTCAAATCATTGGCGATAAGGACGGAAATATCGTCCATCTGTATGAACGGGATTGTTCTATTCAGCGCCGTCACCAAAAATTAATTGAGGTAGCACCGAGCACTTCTTTAAATGAAGCAATGCGCAAGAAGATTTGTGACGCAGCAGTTCAGCTGATGGAAAATGTCCGTTATTTGAACGCTGGCACTGTGGAGTTTTTAGTTACAGATGATGAATTTTACTTCATTGAAGTAAATCCGAGGGTTCAAGTAGAACATACGATAACGGAAATGATTACCGGCATCGACATCGTACAGACGCAAATTAAAGTAGCCCAAGGCTATCATTTGCATAGTGAAGAAATTGGCATTCCTGTACAAGACCAAATTAAGACTGTCGGTTATGCGATTCAATCAAGAATTACAACAGAGGACCCGCTAAATAATTTCATGCCGGATACAGGGAAAATTATGGCTTACCGGTCCGGAGGCGGGTTTGGCGTCAGACTCGATGCAGGAAACGCTTATCAAGGTGCAGTCATTACGCCCCATTATGACTCATTATTAGTAAAAGTTTCCACCCACGCCCTTACCTTTGAACAAGCAGCACAGAAAATGGTAAGAAATTTAAGGGAATTCCGTATCCGGGGAATCAAGACAAACATTCCGTTCCTTGAAAATGTGATGCTGCATAAACAGTTTTTATCCGGGGAATATGACACGACGTTTATCGATAAGACACCGGAATTATTCGTCTTTCCGAAAAGAAAAGACCGGGGAACGAAAATGCTCACTTATATCGGGCATACAACGGTTAACGGCTTCGAAGGCTTGAAAAAGAAAGAAAAGCCTGACTTTGATCCGTTGCAAATCCCGAAAGTAAATCATTTAGAAGATTATCCTAGAGGAACAAAACAAATTTTAGAGGAAAAAGGGCCTGAAGGTTTATCGGACTGGCTGAAAGAACAAGATCGCGTATTGCTTACCGATACCACTTTCAGAGATGCCCACCAGTCGCTGCTTGCAACGAGAATTCGTACGAAAGATTTGCTGCAAATTGCCGAACCGACAGCAAAATTGCTGCCAAATTTATTTTCCGTTGAAATGTGGGGCGGTGCAACCTTTGATGTTGCTTATCGATTCCTGAAGGAAGATCCGTGGGACAGACTGCTGAAACTAAGGGAAAAGATGCCAAATGTATTATTCCAAATGCTGCTGAGAGCAAGCAATGCCGTAGGATATACAAATTATCCGGATAATGTAATCAGTGAATTCGTCGAAAAAAGCGCCCATGCCGGAATTGACGTATTCCGGATATTTGACAGCTTAAACTGGATTGAAGGAATGATTCCAGCCATTGAGGCAGTCAGGAAGAACAACAAAATCATTGAAGCGACAATTTGCTATACCGGAGATATTCTCGATTCTTCGCGAACGAAGTACGACCTAAATTATTACAAAGAAATGGCGAAGGAACTGGAGAAAATCGGTGCGCATATTATCGGCATTAAAGATATGGCAGGACTGCTAAAACCGGAAGCGGCTTACCGTTTAATTTCAACATTGAAAGAGACGGTTGATTTGCCAATCCATCTGCATACCCATGATACGAGCGGAAACGGGATTTTTACCTATGCGCGGGCAATTGATGCTGGAGTGGATGTCGTTGACGTTGCTGTTTCAGCAATGGCAGGACATACTTCTCAGCCAAGTGCACAGACGTTGTATCATGCATTGGAAGGAAGCGAGCGCCAGCCGGAAGTGAACATCGATCATTATGAAAGTCTTTCCCGGTATTGGGAAGGTGTGCGGAATTACTACGGTGAATTTGAAAGCGGGATGAAAGCACCGCATACGGAAGTGTATTTCCATGAAATGCCAGGCGGCCAATATAGCAATTTGCAGCAGCAGGCGAAAGCGGTTGGCCTAGGTGATCGCTGGGAAGAAGTAAAAGAAATGTTCCGCCGGGTAAACGATATGTTCGGCGATATTGTGAAAGTTACCCCATCTTCCAAAGTTGTCGGCGATATGGCTTTGTTCATGGTCCAAAATAATCTGACGGAAGACGATATTTATGAACGGGGAGATACGATTGACTTTCCGGATTCAGTCATTGAATTTGTCCAAGGATATATTGGGCAGCCATATCAAGGATTTCCGCAGGAACTGCAGCGAATCATATTAAAAGGAAAAGAGCCAATTACAGTTCGCCCTGGGGAACTTCTGGATCCGGTAGATTTTCATCAAATTAAAGAAACATTATTTAAATCTTTACATCGGCAAATTACGAGCTTTGACGCCATATCCTATGCCCTATATCCAAAAGTGTTTATGGACTTCCAGAAGTTTTATGAAAAGTATGGGGATATGTCTGTCCTAGACACTCCAACCTTCTTTTATGGAATGAAGCTTGGAGAAGAAATAGAAGTGGAAATTGAACAAGGCAAGACGCTGTTTGTCCGTTTAGTTTCCATCTCCGAACCTAGACCGAACGGAACCCGTACTGTTTACTTTGAATTAAACGGCCAGCCTCGGGAAGTGACCGTCACCGATGAAAGTGTCATTTCGGAAGTAGAAACCCGGCCGAAAGCAGATCCGGGCAATGAGAAGCAAATCGGCGCAACGATGCCAGGAACTGTTCTTGATGTAAATTGCAAAAAAGGAGATCAAGTAGAAAAAGGAGATTACTTGCTGACTACGGAAGCAATGAAGATGGAAACGACCATCCAAGCGCCGTTTAAAGGAACTGTAAAAGCAGTACATGTGCAAAACGGGGATAAGATTGAAGTGGGCGATTTGCTCATCGAATTTGAATAGTAAAAAGGGTTATCCTGTCATCAGGATAACCCTTTTTATGTACGCGTATATGCAGAGCTTAAATTGGCGTCTGGTACATTTACTTCCAGCGATTGCTCTGCTTTTGCGCTTCTCGTCGAAAGAAGGACAAAATAACTTAACATACCGACATAGCATGTAATCACAAGGGCATGCATTAAGGCAACCCCAAGGTTTAGCAGAGTAAAGATGATCAGACCGCCAAAGATTACTTGAAGGGAAATTAAGAATAATGTAATTGACCAGCCCCAAAACATAATTTTGTTCCCGCGATAATGGAGAAAAACTTTAAAAAAGAACAGTACCGTCCAAATGAATAAAATGCCGGCAGCAAAACGGTGCCCCATTTGAATCCATTGTTCCAGGCTAAAACTGGCAAAAGAAAACGGCTGGCTATTGGAGCAGAGCGGCCAATCACCGCAAACTAAATTGGATTCGGTATGGCGGACGAGTGCTCCAGTATAGACGACGATGAATGTATAGATATAAAGGGAATAAATTTCAATCCGATGTTTCTTTTTAATATGCAATGCCGCGCTATCATATTTTTTATCGATTTCAAAAATAAGCAGCATTAGCAAAAATACGGATGCATAAGAGACTAAAGATATTCCGAAATGAAGGGCTAGAACAAAGTCAGATTGCCCCCAAACGACGGCTGCAGCACCGATTAGTGCTTGAATTATAAGAAAGCTTACCGACATGAAAGAAAGAAATTTAACTTCGCGAATATTGCCTATTTTTTTCCATGCAAGAACGGCAAGCAAAACGACAACGATGCCAACTAATCCGGAAACGAGACGATGGCTTAATTCCACTGCCATTTCAAAGGTAAATTCTGTCGGAACAAGCTGACCTTCACATAACGGCCAGGATTGTCCGCATCCGTCCTCCGATCCGGTCTTTGTTACGAGCGCTCCCCCCAACAATACAAACATCATTCCTACTGTTGCAGTTACCGACAACCACTTTAACGTTTTTATCATATGCGATGCCTCACTTTTGTTGTAATTTATAGTCTGCCAGATGAATATTTATTCGTATATTTCAGTTCACGAATTCATTTCTAGGAAAATTAGCAGTTATTTTTGACAAATTTTTGAATAAATTCGCTGTTTTGAATATTCGTCTTTAGCCTATAATATAATTATTTCTAAATTTAAGTAAAGCAAAATGCTTATATATCAACCCCTATCCAATACTAACATGTTTTATTTTTATTTTCACTATGGAAATAGTAAAAACCTTGCATTATGAACTATATTTTGCTAGAAATAGATTAAGGATACTTTTATATTTCTGCCTAATACAGCAATGACGAAGGATGTTACGTTCAATTGCTTAGGAATGGACTTGGAATCAGCAATCATTGGAAATGGTCTGGAATAGGCAATAGGACACCGTCCCTTACATGTTTGTCTTATCAACACGTCCTCTATTAACAAACTAGTTACTTGCATGCTGTGAGGAGGGATATACAGACTGGGAATTAACGACAAAACCTAAAAGATTAGGTCCAAAAATTGGTAATGTCAGAAACATGCCGGGAATTTTAGTGAAAAACATAAAGGGACGAGTTGCATTCCGGTAAATTTCGTAAAGCTTACCTGTAATGATTATTGTTTTTTGTATTAAACTAATCATTACAATGTATTTTGGCTTTATCTGATTTTTTTTATAATCCAATGCCTGCTATGTTGCGCCAGGTTAACAATCAGCAATTCATTTTGGCTGATTCGTAATGTATGATGTTTCCGGCACGTTTTAGCGATTAATTTGGAACTTCGGTATTGCTTCATTTTGACATGCCAATTTTTTATTATTTTAAATTACAGAAAGAGAGGTATAAACACATGAAAAGCCGGATGGGAAAAGTTAAGTTATTTCTTTTATTTGGAATTACGTCATTGGTGTTAGCAGCTTGCGGCAAAGAGAATTTAACCTCTTTGGATCCAAAAGGCTACGGGGCAGAATCATCCTTTAATATCATGATGCTATCCCTTATTATCATGATTGGTGTATTTTTAGTTGTTATTGTTATTTACACGCTTGCCCTTATTCGTTTCCGCCAGAAGAAAGGACAGGAAAATTACATTCCTAAACAGGTGGAAGGGAACCACAAACTTGAAGTATTGTGGACTTCTATTCCGATTCTTTTAGTACTAATCCTTGCTATTCCAACGGTCATATCTGTATTCGATCTTGCAGATGAAACCGATGCAAGCAGTTCGATTAATATTGATGTAACAGGCAATCAGTATTGGTGGAATTTCGATTATACTGGTGAAGAGATTCAAACAAGCCAAGACTTGTACATACCAGTTGGAGAAAAAGTATATTTACATGTGAAATCCTCTGACGTTGTTCACTCTTTTTGGGTGCCGACTATTTCCGGAAAAATTGATGCAAACCCGGAAAACACAAATACGATGTATATAGAAGCATATGAAGAAGGAGTATATTGGGGCAAATGTGCTGAACTTTGCGGCCCATCCCATTCATTAATGGACTTTAAAGTAATTGCAGTCAGTCCTGAAAAATATGAGCAATGGGTAGCAGATATGCAAAACGCAGATCCGGAGGAAGTACCGGCTGAAGCTGTAGCACAAGAAGGAAAAGAATTGTTTGAGTCAAAAAGTTGTATTGCATGTCATGCAATCGGTTCCTCTCCTAATGCTGTCGGTCCGAATTTAACGAACTATGCCAATCGGACAACGGTTGCAGGTATTAAAGATGTTACGAAGGAAAACCTGGTGGAATGGCTGCTCGATCCGGAATCGATTAAGCCAGGAAACTTGATGACAGGAAATTACCCTGAACTGACAGAAGACGAAGCAAATAGCATTGCTGAATATTTACTTCAGCTTGACCATTCCGAAGTGACTCCTCAAAGCATCGGTGAATGGTAATGGCAGAATTTGGGAGGAAGTCTTACAGAACAATAGGGAGGTATAAACATTGAGTTTAGCATCTGCTCAGAAGAAAGGCTTCGGTGCTATTTTGTGGGATTATCTGACGACAGTCGACCATAAAAAAATCGGCGTCATGTATATAGCGGCTGGAGCATTTTTCTTCATTCTTGGTGGAATTGAATCGTTAGTCATCCGAGTTCAATTAATGGTTCCAGAAAACGATTTCGTCAGTGCGGGCCTTTATAATGAAATGATAACGATGCACGGTACAACGATGATTTTCTTTGCGGCAATGCCGATATTGCTTGGCTTTATGAACGTGGCCGTACCGTTGCAAATCGGGGCCCGGGACGTGGCGTTTCCATTTTTAAATGCACTTGGTTTTTGGCTGTTCTTATTTGGAGGAATACTGTTAAACTTAAGCTGGATTTTTGGCGCACCTGATGCGGGCTGGACCGCTTATCCGCCGCTATCCACCCAGTCACCGGGACACGGGACAGACTTTTACGTTATGGCGCTGCAGCTATCCGGTGCCGGTACATTGATGGGGGGAATTAACTTCATCGTAACGATTGTAACAATGCGCGCGCCAGGCATGACGTATATGCGTATGCCGTTATTCAGCTGGACGACGTTTGTAACAAGCATTCTGATTTTATTTGCTTTTCCAGCATTTACTGTGGCTTTATTCCTGTTAATGTTTGATCGTATGTTTGATTCCGCATTTTTTGATATTGCACTTGGAGGAAATGCGGTTATTTGGCAGCATTTGTTCTGGATTTTTGCACATCCGGAAGTATATATCTTGATTTTGCCGGCCTTTGGAATATTTAGTGAGATTTTCTCGGTATTCTCGAAGAAAAGGCTGTTCGGTTACACTTCCATGGTGTTCGCAACGTTCTTGATTGCCTTTTTAGGATTTATGGTATGGGCCCACCATATGTTTACAGTTGGTCTCGGTTCCGTTGCTAACGCAATTTTTGCGGTTGGAACGATGGCAATTGCCGTACCGACGGGAATTAAAATTTTTAACTGGCTGGCAACAATGTGGGGAGGAAGCATTCGAATCTCCACAGCGATGCTCTGGGCGTTAGCGTTTATTCCGTCGTTTACCATTGGCGGTATGACAGGGGTTATGCTCGGTGCTGCAACGGCAGACTATCAATACCATGATACGTACTTTGTTGTTGCCCACTTCCACTATGTACTCGTTGGGGGAGTAGTATTCGGTATCATGGCTGGTCTCCATTACTGGTGGCCGCTTATGTTCAGAAGAGTATTAAATGAAACGTTAGGCAAACTTGCCTTCTGGCTATTCTTTATCGGATTCCATTTAACGTTCTTTATTCAGCATTTCCTTGGATTAATGGGGATGCCGCGCCGTTACTGGGTATTCCTTGAAGATCAAGGATTAGACTTGGGGAACTTGGTAAGTACAATCGGTGCGTTTTTCATGGCGGCTGGAGCAATTGTATTTGTAATCAATATTATTTATACGGCGGTGAAAGGAGAAAAAGCACCTCAAGATCCGTGGAACGGCCGTACGTTAGAATGGGCAGTTCCTTCACCGACACCGTTCTACAATTTTAAACAATTGCCTTTAGTCCGCGGCCTAGACCCGCTCTGGATTGAGAAAATGGAAGGAAACGGCAAATTAACAGCTGCTGAACCGTTAAATGATATCCATATGCCAAATGGTTCCATTATTCCATTCGTCATGACGGTCGGATTCTTCATTGCATCCCTAGGGTTTATTTATCAATATGAGTATCCGATTGCATATCTTGCTCTTTACGGCGGAATGGCTATAGGAATTGGCGGAATGATTGTCCGTTCCTTGAAGGATGACCACGGATACTATGTCCGGAAAGAAGAATTAGAAGGGGAGGTTGAATAAAAATGAGTCACGATTATTCGCTGAATCCCGAAAAACTCCATGAAGACCCAGCAAAAGTTACGCATGAAGGGAAAAATAAATTTATCGGCTTATGGGTATTCCTAGGCGGAGAAACCGTCTTGTTCGCCTCCCTTTTTGCAACTTATCTTGCATTAAAAAATTCTACTGCTGGCGGACCAAGCTCACAGGAAATATTCGGACTGGAACTTGTATTTATCATGACGATGCTATTGTTAACAAGTTCTTTAACGAGTGTATATGCGATTTACCATATGAAAAACCATAATTTCCGGAAAATGCAGCTTTGGTTTGGGATTACCGCCTTTTTAGGACTCGGCTTTTTAGCATGTGAAATTTATGAGTTTGCCCATTATATTACGGATTACGGATTTACATTCCGTTCCTCCGCCTTTGGTTCTGCCTTCTATACGCTCGTAGGTTTCCACGGCGGTCACGTCATTGTAGGAATGAGCTGGCTCATCGCATTAATGGTCCGAAACGCCAAACGAGGGTTGAACCTATATAATGCCCCTAAATATAATACGTTTGCATTGTACTGGCACTTTATCGATGTGGTGTGGGTATTCATCTTTACGGTAGTATATTTAATGGGGATGGTGAGCTAAATTATGGGAGAAAACACGAACATTGAAAAAGTGAACTCCTTTGAAAGACAAAAGAATCGGGAGGAAATGAAACGGCAATTTATTCTGTTTGCCTCGATGATTATCTTTACTATTCTTGCGTTTTTGCTTGTGGCATGGGACATGGATAGGACCTATGTCATTCCGATAATCATCGTCCTTGCAGTTATTCAAGTTGCATTTCAATTTTTCTACTTCATGCATATGAAGGATAAAGGACATGAATTTGTTTCCATTCTTATATATGGCGGTGCGTGGATAGCCTTTGTCATGGCCATTTGTTTTACGACGATTATTTGGTGGTAGAAAAAAATCGGGAGTATCTCCCGATTTTTTCATCAATGATATGGAGAATAATGACGATTCCCTGTATATTAGTTGCAGCAATAAGTATAGGTTGGAAGAATATTGGAATGAAAAACTAGATTACATTTATTGATGACTTGGAGTGGATTACCATGTGGTTAGAATTGCAAATATTTGGTTTCCGTGCATTATGGAGCCCGTTCTTCTTTTTGATGGTCGTATTATGTGGTCTTTTCTATCATTTTCTATTCTTTCGCAAGTTTAAAACGAAAGAAAAGCCGACGATAAAACAGCAAATCTCATTTTATATTGGTTTATTGCTATTATACATTGCGAAAGGATCCCCCGTTGATTTATTGTCCCATATAACCTTGACCGCTCACATGATTCAAATGGCTACCTTTTTGCTTTTAGTGCCGATTCTGTTTATTAAAGGTTTGCCTGCATGGGTTTGGGAAAAAATTTTATTGGCTCCAAAGATTAAGCCGATCGTTCAACTGCTGACGAAGCCAGTTATCGCTTTGCTATTTTTTAATGGGCTGTTTAGTTTTTACCATTTGCCGTTGCTTTTTAATTTCTCCAAAGAAACGCCTGTTGCTCATTTTACCATCCATGCTGCATTATTTTTCGCCGCATTTATCATGTGGCTGCCGTTAATGGCTCCGGTAAAAGAAATTAATAAATTGAAACCTTTGTTAAAAATTGTTTATATTTTTGTGAACAGTGTTTTAATTACCCCAGCATGTGCTATGATTATATTTGCACCGGATCCTTTATATGAAGCATATATGGAAACCGGCGCCTGGATTACTGCCCTTAGTTTATGTGTTCCAAATGATGTGTTGCAAGGAATAAGCGGAGTATTAACCGGTCCGGATTTATTTTCACCATTAGGAATTCGGGAAGACCAGCAGCTCGGCGGCATTGTAATGAAGCTCGTTCAGGAATTTATTTACGGAACAGTACTTGTAATGATTATTAGACAATGGTTTAAAGAAGAAAACAGACCAGTTGATCCATTGCCAAGCACTTCATATCATTCTTCCTAACCTATAAACAATTACGAAATGAGGGAACTTTGTACAGATGCTTTTATTACCGACAATAAGTACAGCATTTATTCTAATCAGTGCCATTCTTGTAGCTGTCGGATGGAGACTGATAAAACAAGGTAAGCGAAAAGCCCATGAAAAAACGATGATTGCCGCTTCAATCAGTGCCTTGCTATTTTTTATCATTTATATGTCCCGAACCGTTTTCGTCGGAAATACTAGTTTTGGAGGACCAGAACATTTAGAAATTTACTATACCCTTTTCCTCATCTTTCATATTATATTATCGACGAGCGGTGCCGTATTCGGGATTATCACCCTTATTTTTGCTTTCAAGGGCAAGTTTGCGAAACATCGAAAAATCGGACCGATTACTGCAGTCATTTGGTTTTTTACCGCTGCAACGGGAATTATGGTTTATTTATTTTTATATGTTTTGTTTGATGTTGGAGAAACAACGAATCTGTTCAGGGCGATTTGGGGATTTTAAGCAAGAAAAAAACAGGGCATTTCCCTATCATATTAGGGATAACCCTGTTTTTATTATTGTTTTTTGTGGGGAGCCAAATCATTTGCAAGTTTTGTTAAGAGTGTTTTTGCTTTTTCAATTAATTCAGGAGGAAAGTTTTCTTCCTCTCCATATTCGACACCGTGCGGATAATAGTGTTTTCCGATAAATGGAGTCAGTAATTTAATCACTGCATCTCCTGAATCTACGTCACCTTCAAGGGCGCGGCCTTGCAGGCGGATATAGTATGTAACATTTTTTTCATCGGATTCCACTTTATAATCGTATGTAACACGATCATAATCCCATTGGCCGGCACGGATAAATGCATTTTTTCCAGTTAAATGGTCCAATGGTTTCTGGTTGATTACGATATTGTCCAATCCTGTATTTTCAATGATCATTCTGTTCACCTCACATTTTTGTTCTCATTAAATTATATTAGTACGAAAACCGCGAATATGCAATGAAAATCCGGTAAATCACGAATTTGTCACAACTCTTCTTTATAGTAATTCATATAAAAATAATAGAGAAATAAGAATGAAACGTATATTAGTGTCATAGTATGATAATAGGTAGAACAGAAAAAGGGGAAGTTTGTATGCGTATAGTTAAAGTATCGATGATAATTGTTATTGCAATGATGCTTTCATTTCTATTTCTCGAAAATAGAGATGGAAATGATCACAACTTTGTTGAGGGAATGTACCGTAATATAAAAGAGAAAACTACTGAACTTGAAGAGAAAGCAATGCTTGAAAAAGGCCCGCCTGCCAAGGAAGAATTGCTGCAGTGGATCGGAAAATCTTCCAATAAACTAGCAGAAATCTACGGTGAACCGAATCGCATTGATCAGAGCGCCTATGATTACCAATGGTGGGTGTATAATGAGGATTACGATCAATATGTACAGTTTGGCATTGAAGAGGAAAAAATTGTGACCATTTTTGCAGCAGGAAAGAATATGCAAGTCGATCCTCTTTCAATTGGCCAATCGCAAGAAGAAGTAAAGAAGCATTTCCCCTTTACCGATGAGATTACGTATCAAGCAGGAGTATCTTCTTATACATTTCATATGACAGAAGAAGACATGAAAACGAGGCCGTTAGTTCGCTGGAAAAATGATGTGTTTATTCAGCTGTATTTTGACTCTTTTACCGATACTCTCTCTTCTATACGTATAATTGATGGAGAAACATTATTAAAACACCGCCCGTATGAAATCGTTTATCGCGGCAATCTGCCAGACGAGCCGTATTTATCCGACGAAGAATGGCGGGAGGTCGAAACAGGGATGGAAAGGCAAATATTGGATTTAACAAACGTATATAGAAATTATCACGGCGTTTCTCCTTTGAAACTGGACGAGGCAGTCAGTGAAGTGGCCTATCTTCACAGTAAAGATATGGGAGAGAATGAGTATTTTTCCCATGTCTCTCTGAATGGGGACGGCTTAAAAGAACGACTGGCAAAAAATGAAGTCTATTATATAGCCGCCGGAGAAAATATCGCCGCCCAATATCCGGATGCCATTGCTGCCATGGAAGGATGGCAAAACAGTAAAGGGCACCGGGAAGCATTGTTTAGTAAAGAATATACCCATATAGGAATTGGCGTTTTTCGCCTATACTATACACAAAACTTTCTAACGAAAGCAGCGGATTAAAAGACCTGTACAGACAAGGTCTTTTTTTCTGCTTTCAACAGGCTGATGCACATTACAGCATTAGGTGCATACCTTATAGGATAGGAGGAGAACATTTTTCTGCAATGGGGTGGACCTATGGAAAATGAAAAAAAAATGCATCCATCAGTTATTGAATTTAAACATTTTATTAATGAACATCCGGGCATATTAAAAGAAATCAGAAAAAGCGGCCGTTCCTGGCAAGAGTATTATGAAAAGTGGATATTGCTTGGCGAAGAAGATCCGTATTGGCAGCAGTTTATCGAAAATGAAAAAAAAGAAAAAAAAGAGAGTGCGAGCGAGGAGAAAAATTTTGAATTATTTCAGCAGCTAATCAAGCTGACTGAAAATTTAGATGTCAACAAAATTCAGCATCAAGTTACCAATTTAAGCAAAACGGTCTCAACGATACAGGAAATGATTGAGCAATTTCAGCAATCGAAAAACAAATCGAATCCTGAGCCGGGACCGTTCCATTGGTTTCGAGATTAGGGAGGGGAATAAATGGATGCCTCTACGTATCAGTATTTATTGAGCAAACCAGAACTGCTTCATTTTATTCGCCAGGAGCCTGTATGGTACCGTTATTTGTCGAGAGATCCGGACAGTTTGGCGTTGATGGAAAAGGAAGCAAAAATATTCTTCGGGAAAACGGTATCCCAACGTTTAGGAAAAATGAACCGTCAAGTACAGATGGTGCATATGCTGCTGCAATTGGCAAACGCAATGAAGGATTAAAGCCAAAATATCTTGCTTCCCCTATCATTTCAAATCCGAAATGATTTTATTACCGTTCATTAAATGGTAATATGAAGGTGGAGGTGTTAACATGATAGGCACTATCGAGTATGCAGAAATCCTGGATCGTTCCGAGCAGCTCGGGAAAATGATCATGGAATCCGAAGTGATGGAAGCATACAGGCAATCAAAAATTGCCTTATTAGAAGATAAAGAAGCGCAAAAGCTGATTCAAGCCTTTGCCGATATGAAGAGCCATTATGATGATATTCAGCGATTTGGCAGATATCATCCTGATTATAATATAATTATGAAAAAAGTTAGGGCAGCGAAGAGGGAAATGGATATGAATGAAAAAGTAGCTGCTTTTAAAATGGCGGAACGGAATGTTCAACGGTTATTGGATGAAATTTGCCTGCACGTTGCCCAAAGTGTAAGCAGTCAAATAAAAGTGCCTATCGAAGGTGCTGCATTAACGGATACCGGCTGCGGCCATGGCGGTTCATGTGGCTGTGCATCATAATCTGTCACCTGACTTTCGGCTTGGAAGTCAGGTGACAAATGATTACATATGAAATGGGAAGAAATGAGTGAGGAGTCAGTAATGAAAATAAGCCGTCAAGGACTTATCGTTTGGTTCCATCATATGCGGGATTTAAAACAAATCAGACGATACGGGAATTTAATTTATGCATCTAGAAAATTAAAGTATGCTGTATTATATGTAAACCAGTCAGATATAGAGGAGATTGAAAGAAAACTCGCCAATCTTCCTTTTGTGTCTAGGCTGGAGAGATCTTACCGCCCGTTTTTGCGGACAAACTTTGAAAATGCCAAGCCTGATAAGGCAAAGCAGTATGACTATAAAATGGGAATTTAAAGCTGAATAATCAATAGGAAAAAGAAAAAACCTGCAGAAAATATACTTCTGCAGGTCCCTTTGTTTTTACTAAGAAAAACAAATAGGCAAAGGGAGAGGAGAAACCGGAGGAAGAACTTATGGGGAAGTTTAAGTCTTCTCCGTGTTTTGAAACAACCTAGTTAACTAGTTGTATCACTAATCATTATGTACGCTTTAAAAAAATCTATACGTTTTTTTCAACAATTTTTTAAGCAAGTTGTGGAAAATAACACGGATACTATCGAGTATGAGTAAAATGTTTACGGGTCTATAATTACAATTTTCTAACGATTTAATGAAAAAAAGAAGGAGGACTCTCCCCTTTGATATAATAGTTTTTGTGTAGAAAACTAACAA